>CAYHRR010000154.1:1768-8092 GCA_964358875.1 uncultured Planctomycetaceae bacterium
ACGTGGCGGCCCGCGGACAGTTCGTTCGAGATCAAGAAGGGCGAGTCCGTCGAAGTGCAGCTCACCGAGAAGAAGAACAAGCTGCTCGGCGAGCTCGAGAGCACCTGGAAGTAGTCGTTCCGCGCGTCCAGGGCCGCTGCGGACGCGCGCGTGGTGGCGGCGTCGCTGCAGGCCGAGCGTTCCTTCTAGGCGTGCGCTCGCGCCGTTTGCTCGTCACAATCTCGCGCCCCCGCACCACCGAGGCCCGCCCGTGCTCGACCTGAAATTCATCCGCGAGTTCCCCGACCTAGTCCGCGAAGGCGCGCGCAAGAAGCGCATCGAGCTCGATCTCGAAACGTTGCTCGCGCTCGACACGCAAGTGCGCGCAGCCCAGACCGAGGTCGACGCGCTGCGTGCGCGGCAGAACACGTTCAGCAAGGACATGGCGAAGGCCACGCCGGAACAACGCGCGGCGTTGAAGTCGCAAGTCACCGAGCTCAAGCAGGCCGAGGCGGCGAAGTCGGAGGCGTTGCGCGCGCTGCAGACGGACTTGAACGCGCGCCTCTTGCGCGTGCCCAACGTGCCGGCCGCCGAAGTGCCCGAAGGCAAGGACGACAGCGAGAACGTCGAGGTCAAGCGTTGGGGTGAGCCGACGAAGTTCGACTTCACCGCGAAGGACCACGTCGCGCTCGCCGAGGCGCAGGGTTGGCTCGAGATCGAACGCGCGGCGCGCATTTCGGGATCGCGCAACTACGTGCTGCGGGGCGAGCTGTCGTTGCTCGAGGGCGCTGTGATGCGCTATGCGCTCGACGTCATGGTGCAACGCGGTTTCACGCCGCTGTCGGTGCCGACGCTCGTGCGCGCAGAGGTGATGGTCGGCACGGGCTACTTCCCCGGCGGCGAAGACCAGGCCTATCGCTGCGACGAGCGCGACAATCTGTGTCTCGTCGGCACGGCCGAAGTGCCGGTGACGGCGCTTCATCAGGACGAAATCCTGGCGCTGGCCGAGCTTCCGATCCGCTACGTCGCCTCGTCGAGCTGCTACCGCCGCGAGGCGGGCGCCGCCGGCCGCGACACGCGTGGCCTGTACCGCGTACACCAGTTTCAGAAGGTCGAACAGGTCGTCATCGATGTCGCCGACGCCGCGCGCTCGATCGAGCATCACCACGCCATCGTCGACAACGCGGAGTTCGTGCTCCAGTCGCTCGGACTGCCGTACCGCATCGTCAATGTGTGCGGCGGCGATCTCGGCGCGCCGCAGATCCAGAAGTTCGACATCGAGACGTGGATGCCTTCGCGCGGCGGTTACGGCGAGACGCATTCCGCTTCGCGCTTCCACGAGTACCAAGCGCGGCGCTTGAACCTCCGCTATCGCGACGCCGAGGGCAAAGTGCGTTTCTGCCACACGCTCAACAACACCGTCGCCGCGAGCGCGCGCATGTTGATCGCCTTGCTCGAGAACAAGCAACGCGCCGACGGCACGATCGCGGTGCCCGAACCGCTGGTCAGTTACATGTGCGGTCGCACGGTGCTCGGCAAGCCGCGCGCCTGAAGCGTCACCTTCGACGCGGAACGCGACGGCGTGTGAGCGCCACTCGCGCCTAGGCCGATCGTCGCGCAGCGTCGCGATCCGAGCGCGACACGAAGCGGACTTCGCGCGCGCGGATCGAAGCAGCGCCGCGGCGTTGTGTCGCGCGCGCGGGCGACTACCCGCCGCCCTTGGACGCGCCGCCGCGGGATCCGCCCGTGCGTGTTTCGATCGATCCGCCGCGTCCGCCGCCGCCGCCGGCACCGCCGACGGGCTGCATGGGCACCGCGCCGCCGCCGGTCATGCCGCCCACCGGCGGCTGCGTGTTCGGAGTCGTCGCGCGCAGCTGCGGCACTTGCGGCACCGGCTGCACGTCGAGCTGAGCGAGCAGATCGTCCGGCGTGCGGATGATGCGCGTGTAGGTCACGGTGCGCTTGTCGACCGGCGCGATGCGCAGTTGCTCGTGTGACAGGCGCGGCGCGAGCTCGAGCGTCAGGCGCAGCTCGATGCGCTTGGGCAGACCTTGGTGTTCCTCGTCCGTGCCCCAGTCGTCGAGCGCCTTGGCCTCTTTGCCGTCCTCGTCGTAGACCTGGATCTCGAAGTTCTTCACGTGGTCGTGGAGGAAGGTGTACGCGCCGCCTTCGAAGGGCTCGTCGTCGATGGCGAAGTCCTCGCGCCGGTACATCTCGAGGAACTCGTCGTCCTTGGGATTCACGCGCAAGACGTAGCCGACTTCATTGGCGTCCGAGCGCACCAGCCGATGTTCGAGCTCCGTGGCGACGACGCTGTCGGTCGTCGTAACGAAGTCGATGCGGTCGGCGTCGTGGCCGAGCAACACGCGACTCTTGATCTTGAGCATCGAGTCGTTGCCGCAGTCGTAGATCAACATCGCGCGCAGATCGCGCTCGACCAGGTCCATGATCGCGGGCCCGGCGAGTTGCGTCTCTTGGATGTTGTGGATCGTGTCGCGACTGATGCGCGCGGCTTCGAGCAACTGCGCGAGCGCGAGCATGATGCCGCTGACGATCATCAGCGTGACCAACACCTCGACCAGCGTGAAGGCCGCGCGCGCGCCGACGCGTCGGAGTCCGTTCCGCACTCGATGGACGCGCGTCATTTGCTCTTGCTCCCGTCGGAAGTTCCGGCGCCGCCGGCGGCCGAGTCGTCAGCGGCCGCGGCGTCTTCCGGCGTTTCGGGATGCAGCACACGCCAGGGAATCCAGCGCTCGATCGAGTACTCGTTGTCGAGCTCTTGGATCTGCGGGAAGGTCACCTTGATCTGGATCTTCTCGTAGGGCTGCTCGGCCTCTTCGTCCTCTTCCTTCTTCGTGCGGCTCTTCTGCTGCTGCTCGTGGCGCCAGTTGTCGAAGGCCTGCTGATCGTTGGGATCAGGACGGAAATTCTCGTCGCCGATGACGGCCTCGAAGACGAAGTCGGGATAACCCTCCTCGGCGTAGGTGCCGTCGATGCGGTCCTCGTCGACTTCTTCTTCGTACAGGCCCGATTCGATCTGACCGAGCGTGAGCAGCGCGAGTTCGCGCGCGAGCTTCAGGTTGCGCGTGTAGGCCGCGGTGACCTTCGACGTGTTCAAGGTCTGCAGCAACCAAGCGAGCGCGAGCCCGACGAGCGCGATCGTGACCGCGACTTCGGCGAGCGTGAAGGCGGCGCGCGAGCGGCGCGTGCGCGGCGTGAGGTGCTTCATTCGAACTCCTGGTCGCGCGGTGCTTGCCGCAGGAACTCGCCGTCGTGGAACGAGATCAGGCCGGTGAGCGCCTGAACCTCGACCGTGTAGAGGTTCTCGTAGTCGCGGCCCTTCTGCGCCAACACGATCGAATGGTCCGAGGCGCTGCCGCGCGGATCGAATTCGACTTCGCAGCGACCTGTCGTGAAGGCGATGCCGTTGATCGTGATCGAGCGGAACTCGATGTTCGCCGGCAAGGGTTTCCAGGGCGTGGTGAGACGTTCTTCGTCCCAGGCGGCGACGCCGCCTTCGCCGCCGGCGCGAAACGGCGTCATCACGCGGTAGCCGCGCGGGTGGTGCTCGTCGGCGTCGAAGTAGTACTCGAGCGTGAAGGGCAAGCCGCGCGAGATGGCGTCGGAGCGCGTCTCTTGCAACGTCGCGGCGAGCTCACGCACGGCGGTGTTGAGCTGCGTGCGCGGCAGCACCGCTTCCCAGGCGACGTAGACGATCGTCGAGAGCAATCCGAGCGCCATCACGACGAGCAGCAGTTCGACCAGCGTGAACGCGGAGCGCGATGTTGTGCGTCCGGCGTGCACGATCACTTCCTGTCGCCGCCTTCGCGCATCGAGAAGTTGTCGATGTCCGCGTCGTCGCCGTCGCCGCCGGGCTGACCGTCCTTGCCGAAGCTGAAGATGCGGAAGTCGCGGCCGCCGCCGGCCGGCTCGAATTGGTAGGGGTTCTTCCAGGGGTCGAGCGGCACCTGTGTGTAGCCCTTGAGGAAGGTGTTGTTGTTCTCATCGGGCGTGACGAGGATTTCGAGACTGTCCGGCGCTCGCCCATTGTTCTCGATGGTGAACGTCGTCACGGCGCTCTCGAGCGCAGCGATGTCGATCTCGGCCTTCTTGTGCTGCGCGACGCCGAAGCGCCCGAGCAGGTTGGGCACGACGATGGTCGCGATCAGGCCGAGGATCACGATGACGACCATCAGTTCGGCGAGCGAGAAGCCCGCGCGAGCGGCGGCGGAAGGCAGTGTGCGGATCTTCATGGGAGGTGTGCGCGGACGCCGGATGGGCGTCCTTTCCAAGGCGTTGGACGCTCGAACTTACTGGATCTGCCCGACTTTCAGGATCGGCAGCACGATCGCGATCACGATGTAGCCCACGACCACGGCGAGGAACACGATCAGGATCGGTTCGAGCACGCTGGTCAGGCGCCCGGTGGCGACTTCGATCTCTTCGTCGTAGGCGGCGCCGACGCGGTCGAGCATCTGCTCCAACTCGCCGGACTGCTCGCCGACTTGGACCATGTAGCAGACGACCGGCGGGAACACGCCCGTGGCGCGCATCGGCGTGCCGATGTCGGTGCCTTCGAGGATGCGCGTGCGGATGACTTCCGACGCGTCCGCGATCACACGGTTGCCGACGACGTTGCGCGTGATCTCGAGGCTCGACACGACCGGTACACCGCTCTGCAGCAAGGTCGAGAGCGTGTGCGTGAAACGCGCGATCGCTTGCTTGCGCAGCAGGTCGCCGATCACCGGCATGCGCAGCATCGACTTGTCGAGGAACAGACGGCCCTTGTCGCTGTGGTTGTAGATGCGCTCGACCGCGAAGCTGATCGCCGCGAGCACGAGCATCCCGACCCACCAGTAATTCTTGAACAGGTTGCTGATCACGATCAGCACGCGCGTCGGTCCGGGCAGGGTCTGGCCGGTGTCGATCAACATGCCCGTGATCTTCGGCACGACGAGCGTCATCAAGATGCTGACCACGATGATGCCGATGCCGACCATCATCGCCGGATAGGTCAGCGCGCTGACCACCTTGCGACGCAGCGCGCGTTGCGCCTGCATGTAGTCGGCGAGGCGCTTGAAGACGATGTCGAGGTTGCCGGTCGCTTGACCCGCGCGAACCATGTTGACGTACAGGTCGTTGAACCAGGCCGGGTGCTCGGCGAGCGCGTCGGCGAGCGAGGCGCCTTGGCTGACGCGTTCGCGCACTTGGCGGAACATCGTCTCGGCGCGGCGGTGCTCAGTCTGTTCGATCAACGCGCGCAGCGCTTCGGTCAGCGGAATGCCGGCGCCGAGCAAGGTGCCGAGTTGGCGCGTCGCTGCGGCGACGATCTCGATGTTGGCCGAAGTGGGAGTCGTGTTGACCGCGCGCAGGGCGGTCACGCGTTGCAGCAGACTCGGTCCCTTCGACTTCGAACCGTCGGCGGCGACGCGCTTGCCGCCGCGCAATTCGTGGATCTCGCTGACCAGCACGTTTTCGCGGCGCAGGCGCGCGCGCGCCTCGCGCGGCGTGTCGGCATCGATCACGCCGTTGGTCGTGCCGCCTCCGCTGACATAGGCCTTGTATTCGTAGATCGGCACGGCGCGCGGCTTCCGTTCAGCCCAGGTCGAGCTGCGTCACGCGCAGCACTTCGTCGGGGGTCGTCAAACGCTGGCGGATCTTGTCGATGCCGTCGGCGCGCAGCGAGACCATGCCGCCCTCGACGGCCTTCTTCTTGAGCTGCGTCGCGTTGCCGCCCTCCATCACGAGCGTGCGCACGGGCTCCGTCATCGGCATGAACTCGTAGATCGCGGTGCGGCCCGCGTAGCCGGAGTTGAAGCACTCGTCGCAGCCGGTTCCGTAGGCGATCTGCTGGTCGACGTCGCCGGGCTTGATGCCCAGCTTCTTGCACTTGGCGGCCCATTCCTCGCTCAGCGGGACGAGCACGCGGCAGTGCTTGCAGATCGTGCGGACGAGGCGTTGAGCGATGACCAGCACGATCGACGAGGACACGAGGTACGGCTCGACGCCTTGGTCGACGAGGCGCGTCACGGTGCTCGGCGCGTCGTTGGTGTGAACCGTCGAGAACACCAAGTGCCCGGTGAGCGCGGCGCGGATGGCGACCTCGGCGGTCTCGAGGTCGCGGATTTCACCGACCATCATCACGTCGGGGTCTTGGCGCAAGAAGGCGCGCAGTCCCGTCGCGAAGGTCAGGCCCTTCTTGGCGTTGACCTGCACTTGGCTGATGCCGCCGATCGAATACTCGACCGGGTCCTCGATCGTCAGCACGTTCTTCTCGGTCGTGTCGACTTCGCTGAGCGCGGCGTACAGGGTCGTCGTCTTGCCCGAACCGGTCGGGCCGGTGAC
>CAYHRR010000155.1:0-8083 GCA_964358875.1 uncultured Planctomycetaceae bacterium
GCCGAAATGGAGATGCCCGACGTCGATGTGCTCGGAGTGGTGCACGACGTGCTCGGCGAATGGAACAAGTGGCGCGCGCCGGTTGCCGAGCACCAACAGCGCAAGCTCTACGACGCGGTCGGAGCGGTCTTTCAGGTCGCGAACCGCTATCGCGAACTGCGCACGGCGCTGGCTTGGACGTTTCTCGAGAGCACGCCCGCGCTGCGCGGCGCCTATCCGGTGTGCATCGAGCGCTTCCATGGACTGTGGGAAGCGAACGCGTCGACACCTGCCGCGGTCGCCAAGCTCGTGCCCGATGCGGAGCGCTGGTCGCAGTTCCTCGCACAGTGCGACGCCGCGCTGTCGCGCGACCCGAAGTTGCGCGACGCCGCGCGCAACCGTCGTGCGACGCTCGCCGCCGATGAGCGCACGCTGCGCGAACATTTCCTACGCATCCTGGCGGAGTGCGGCGCCTTCGAGCGCACGGCGTTGCCCACGCCGAAGCCGGAAGCGCCCGTCGTCAAGTAGCAGCGCTCGCACACGACCGATACGATGCGCCGCCCTTTCGCGCAGCACGTGCGCGAGGCGCAAACCACTTCCGTCCCCCACCGAAAACCAACGACGAAATCGCCATGACGACCATGGACAAGACCGTCGCCGAGATCCTCGGCGCGGGCCGCGGGATCCTCGCCGCCGACGAGAGCACAGGCACCATCGAGAAGCGCTTCAAGGGCGCCGCCATCGCCAACACCGAAGAGAATCGCCGCGATTACCGCGAGTTGCTCTTCACGACGCCGGGGATGGAGAAGCACATCAGCGGCGTGATCCTGTTCGACGAGACGATCCGCCAGAAGTCGCGCGCCGGAGTGCCGTTGCCCAAGTTGCTCGCCGACAAGGGCGTCGTTCCGGGCATCAAGGTCGACAAGGGCACGGTCGCGTTGCACGGCGCGCCCGACGAGGTCACGACGCAAGGCCTCGACGATCTCGGCAAGCGACTTGCCGAGTACCGCGGTCTCGGCGCGCGCTTCGCGAAGTGGCGCGCGGTGATCACGATCGGCGCCGGCATTCCCAGCGCCTACTGCATGCGCGTCAACGCACAGGCGCTCGCGCGCTACGCGTCGATCTGTCAATCCGAAGGCATCGTTCCGATCGTCGAGCCCGAAGTGCTGATGGACGCCGACAACACGCTCGAGCGTTGCTTCGAAGTGACGACCGCGACCCTGCAGTGCGTCTTCGACGAGCTGTACCACCAACGCGTTGTGCTCGAGAACATCCTGCTCAAGCCCAACATGGTGATCTCCGGCAAGAAGTGCGCGACGCAGTCGACCGTCGAGCAGGTCGCGACCGAGACGTTGCGCTGCTTCTACCGCACGGTTCCCGCAGCCGTGCCGGGCATCGTGTTCCTGTCCGGCGGGCAATCCGATGAACAAGCGACAGCGAACCTCGGCGCGATGAACGCGAAGGGCAAGCACCCGTGGGTGATGTCGTTCAGCTACGGCCGCGCGCTGCAGGCGCCGGCGATCAAGACCTGGGCCGGGCAAGAAGCCAATTGGAAGAAGGGGCAGAGCGAGTTCTTGAAGCGCGCCAAGCTCAACGGCGCCGCGCAACTCGGCACCTACAAGTCCGCGATGGAGAAGGAAGCCGTCGCGGTGTGAGCCGCGCGCTTCGGCGCGTTCAAGGCTGAACGTAGAACTCGAGCGCATCGGACAACATCGTCGACTTGGGACTCGCGGCATCGCGCAACCACGCTTGCGCGAAGACTCGCGAGCCCACGACGAACGGTTGGCCGAGCGCTGCGGGGGCGTTCGCGATGTATTGATTCCAGTCGACCGACAAGGCGCCGTCGCATTGCGCGATGGTGCCGCCGGTGGCGGCGATCGGCGTGCGTTGCAGCGGAGATTTCACGCACATGTAGCTCGTGCTCGGCCCCCACGCGAGCGGAGCGAATCCGCCGTTGTCGACGCCGTAGAAGAACAAGCCCTGGGACTGACCTTCGAGTTGCACGGCTTGCAGCAGGAAGCTGCCGGCGTGCGAAGCGCTCGGCGTTCCGCTCGACGACAGCGACGGGACGCAGCCGTGCGTCGTCGTACCCGCAGTGCAATAGCTGCGCGGCAGCGGCAGGTCCGTGAGCCCAAGACTGAAGTTCGGCCCGGCGCTCACAGCCGTGTAGAGCAACGGTGCCGCCAAGGCCGGCTCGTTGCGCTGGCCCCACGAGTTGTTGCCCCACCCGATGATCGTGCCGTCGCTGCCGAGCGCCAAGTTGTGTCCGCGGCCGATGTCGGGAATGTAGGGCGTCGACTCGTCCGCGCCGCCCGCCGCTAGCGCGACGCAACTCACGCCCGCCGGGAGCGCCGGAACGTTGCATTCGCCTGCACTGTTCTGCCCCCACGCGAGGATCGCTCCGTCGCTGCGCAACGCAATCGTGTGCTTGTAGCCGACGCCGACGTCGACGTAGGTCTGTCCCGCGGGAAGCGTCGGCACGTTGCACTGACCGAGATCGTTGCGGCCCCACGTGATCAACGCGCCGTCGCTGCGAAGTGCGGCGCAGTGCCACCAACACGTCGCGACCTTGGTGTAGCTCGCGCCCGCGGGAAGCGCGGGCACGTTGCATTGCCCGTAGCTGTTGTCACCCCAGCCCACCACGGTGCCGTCACTGCGCCGCGCCAGAGAGTGCGCGCAGCCGCCGTCGACCTCGACGTAAGTGAGACCGGTCGGCAGCGCGGGGACAGTGCACTGACCGTTGGCGCTCGCTCCCCAGGCGACGACCGAGCCGTTGCTGCGCAGAGCGAGACTGTGGAACGCTCCGGCGGCGGCGGCGCTGTACGTGAGACCGGCCGGCAACGCGGGCACGTTGCACTCGCCGTAGTTGTTGTAGCCCCAGGCGACCAAGTGCCCCGCGTCGCCGCGCGCGAGCGAGTGCGAGCCGGCGGCGCTGACTTCGGCGTAGCGCTCGCCCGCACTCAGCCTGGGCACGTTGAGTTGTCCGTAGTAGTTGGTGCCCCACTGCAAGAGCGCGCCGTCGCTGCGGCGAGCCGCGGCGTGTCCGCGACCGGCCGAGATGGCGCTGTAGGTCAGGCCCTGCCCAAGCGCGGGCACGTTGCATTGACCCGAACCGTTGGCACCGAACGCGACGACCACGCCGTCGCTGCGGCGCGCGAGCGCGAACTCGCCGCCGGCGTCGATCTCGACGTAGGTCGTGCCGGCCGGAAGCGTCGGCGCGTTGCATTGACCGTAGCTGTTCTGGCCGAAGCCGACGATCACGGAGTCACTGCGCCGCGCAAGGCTGAAGCCTTCTCCGGCCGCGATCTCGACATAGGTCACGCCGGCAGGCAAGGCCGGGACATTGCGTTGCCCGCTCACGTTGCTGCCCCAGGTCTCGATCATCCCGTCGCTGCGCAGCGCGAGCGTGTGGTGGATTCCGCCCGCGACGTCGAGGTAGGTCGAATTGCCCGGCGGCAAGCTCCATTGCGGTGACTGGTTGACGTAGTTGGCGCCCCAGCTGACGAGCGCGCGGTCACTTCGGATCGCGATCGAGTGGTCGAAGCCGGCCGCGACGCGCAAGTAGGTGACGCCCGCCGGCAGCGCCGGCACGTTGCACTGGCCCATGCCGTTCGCGCCCCAGGCCGACACTCTGCCGTCGTTGCGCAAGGCCAGCGAGTGCTCCCAACCAGCGGCGATCTGCACGTAGCTCGTGCCGAGCGGAGCGGCGGGCACCGCACATTGACCGTAGCCGTCGTAGCCCCACGCGAACACCGCGCCGTCCGCGCGCCGTGCGAGTGTGTGCGCACCGGCGGCCTCGACCTCGACGAAACTCTCGCGCTGCCATGCGCTCGAGACTCGCGACGAGCCCCAGCCGACGACATCGCCTTGCGCTGCAACGCTCGCTGTCAGCGCGAGTGTCGCTGCGACCACGCGTCCGAACATCTCGGTCAGCGCAGCCGTTCGGATCTCGAGTTCCATCGCGTTCCTCCGTGGCTTCATCCTGGCACCGAGCGCGCGCTTTGCGGGAGCCCGCGCATGATTACGACGCCGCGCTCAGCCGCCGTCGTAGCTCTCGGCCTCGGCGGCGTCGACCACTTCGCAGGGCGGCGTCGCGTCTTCGCGATCGTCGAGAAAGCCGTGAGGCAGCGAAACGCTCTGCGCGCGACCGCTCTTGCCGCGGTGCGCGCGCAAGGCCGACAGCGGGAACGTTTCTTCAGGATCGAGGTCGACGAGGCCGAGTTCGAGTTCGGCCATGGTGCAGACGCGCTGCAAGCGTTGGCGCAGCACGGCCGAGTTGCGGAAGCCCTTCGTGTACCAAGCGGTCCACTTGCGCATCTGCAGCATGCCCGTCGGCTCGCCGAAGAACTCGATCAAGCGCCGCGCATGGTCGAGCAAGATCTCGCGCACTTCGCCGAGGCGCGGCGGCGCGCTCGGTTCGCGACCGTCGAACACGGCGGCGAGTTCGCGGAACAACCACGGCCGGCCCAAACAACCGCGACCGACGATCACGCCGTCGCAGGCGGTCGCGCGCATCATGCGCAGCGCGTCCCAGGCCTCCCAGATGTCGCCGTTGCCGAGCACCGGAATCGTGACACGCGACTTGAGCTCGCCGATCGCATTCCAATCGGCCTCGCCCGAATACAACTGCGCCGCCGTGCGCGCGTGCAGACCGATGGCGCTGACACCTTCTTCTTGCGCGACATGTCCTGCATCGAGAAACGTCAACAGATCGTCGTCGATGCCCTTGCGCACCTTGACCGTGATCGGAACGCCGCGCGCGTTCGCGACCATCGCGCGCACGATGTTCGCCATCAAACGCGGTTTGACGGGAATCGCAGCGCCGCCGCCGTGCGCGGTCACCTTGCGCACCGGACAACCGAGGTTGAGATCGACGTGATCAACGCCGTCGTCGGCGAGGCGCGCGACCATCAGGCCCGCATCGCGCGGATCGCTGGTGTAGACCTGCACGGAGCGCGGCTTCTCCTCCGGTCGCGAACTCGCGAGCAGCGTCGTCAGTCGATTGCCGTTGAGGTAGCCGCGCGCGGTGATCATCTCGGACACGAACAGTCCCGCGCCGAATTCGCGGCACAGACTGCGGAACGGATAGTTGGTCACGCCCGCCATCGGCGCGAGCACCACCGGCGGCCACACCGCGAGTGCGCCGATGCGCAAGGGCGCGAACTCGCCGGCCCTTGCGACGGACTCGTTGCGACCGAGTTCCGAGGCGCAACGCTGCGCGCGCTCCAGGTCGTCCGCGCTCATTTTTTCGGGTCGGCGGGCGGTTCGGGGAGGTCGCGCAGCAACTGCAGCTTCGCTTCCGACATCGGCAGACCGGCGCCGCCGTGGAGGTCGAGCTCCATGTTCGCCGTCTGCAAGCCGCCGCTCTTGCCGACTTGTTCCCACACCACCTTGAGCGCGCCGTTGGGCTCGAAACTCGCGAGTCGCCAACCGCTCGGTGTCGCGAATTTGTGATCGCCGTTTTTCTCGAGCGCCACTTCCCAGCGCACGACTTCGAGCTCGACGCCTTCGTGGATTTGCGCGATGAACAGCGCACCGGGCCGCGCCGTCTGCGCGAGCACGAGCATCGTCGTCACGCTGCCGCAATCGATGGCTGCCAGCGTCTCACGTGCGCCTTGGATGTCGACGAACTGCTGGTTGGCCGTGCGCTTCACCCGCCACGCGCCGGCGACCTTCATGCCGCTGAGCACAAGTTCGTTCTTGCCGGTCGAGACCTTGATTTCGAAGCTGTCGAGCACGTCCTTGCGCACGCGCTGACGCACTTCGACGAAGCGATCGGAGCCCTGCGGACCAAGCCAGCGACAACGTCCGCAGAACGTGAGCGTCGCGTCGATCTCGCGCACGACGGCCCAACGCTCTGCTCCGAGTCGGCCGGCGCTCGAGCCTGTTTCGACGCGACCGGAGAGCAACACGACGCCCTCCGGCAACTCGGGCGCTTCCACCGCGATCGGCTCCGCGAGTCGACGCTTCAATTCGTCGACGGCAGCGCGATGTTGCGCGAGCAAGCCGTCGAGTTGCGCGCGTTCGAGCACGCGTCCGCGCAACACGACCGTTTCGACGGCATCGAGCGCGCCGATGTCGAGCGTCGGGTCCGAGCGCAGCACGACCAGATCGGCGAGCTTGCCCGGCTCGAGCGTGCCGCGCTCGTCGTCGACGGCCAAGGTCCGCGCGGCGCGCGACGTCGCGTACTCCAAGCACGCCGCCGCGGGAATACCGCTGCTTTGCCACTCGACGAGTTCGCGCACGAGTCCGGCGCCGGGCATGCACCACGGATGCGGCGCGCCGCTTCCGGGCACGAGCGCCACGCCCGCTCGGTGCAGTGCTTCCAACAAGCGGTGCTGCTTGCCGACGATCACGCCTTCGCGTGCTCGCATTTCCTTCGTCATCGAGCTGCGGCGGGCTTGTAGCTCGGTTTGCCAGTAGCTCGCGAACTGCGGGCCGAGGATGGCGAGCTCTGGCGGCTGCTCGCCCGGTTCTTCGAGCCGCATCGCGAAACTGCGCAACGCCGGGACCAGCGCGCCCTTCGCCTCCGCGAGTCGACGAATGAGGGGATCGAATTCAGCGAGTTCGATCTGATCGAGCGGCAGTTGCTTGGGGAGCAGCGCGTCGAGGCCGAGAAAGTGCCGCTGGCCGGCGGCGAGCGCATCCTCCAGCGTCACACCCGCGAGCCGTTGCCCCCACACGTCGAGGTGCTTCTCCTGTGCGCGCAGACACAGTTCCTTCCAGCACTCGACGCTCAAGCTCGGTTGGAACGAAACGAAGTCGATCTTCTCCTCGGTCAAGCGTTCGAGCATCGCGCGCACTTCTTCGGGCTTGCGCGCGCTCAAAGACAGATCGGTCGACGGTTGCTCACCTTCGAAGGTCGTGCCGGCGATGCGCAGCAGCGGACCGACGGCCGCGTCGCGCACGGCGCGTTCGCGTTGCTCGAAGATGCGTCCGAGGTCGTTGCAGGGATCGCAGATCAACGTGACGCCGGCCGCTGCGTAGAGCAGGTCGTGCTCGACGTCGTGGAAGGCGTAGCCGTCGATCAGGCCCGGAATCACGTGCATTCCGTGCAGTTCGACGCGCCGCGCTCCCGCGGGAATCTGCGCGTCGGGCGCCACGGCGATGATGCGATCGCCGTCGATCACGACGGTCGCTTCGAGCGCGGCGGAGCCGGAGCTCATCGGATGGACCTTGCCGCCGACCAAGGCGACGACATCGAACAGCAGTACGGCGGCGATCATCGCCGGGATGTTCGCACGGCTGCGAGCGCAGGCCAAGCGCCCGCGTCTGGCCCGCGCTGTTCACGACGTGTAGGCTCGCGCCGCATGGGTGAACGCGCAGTGGTGCAGCTGGACACGGACGAACTGTCGAGTGGTCCCTGGGTTTTCGCCCGTCAGGTCGCTCAGGTCCAAGGTGCGGCCGAGGACGGCGGCATCGTCGAGGTCCACGACCGCGCGGATCGTTTCGTCGGGCACGGGCTGTACAACTCGGCCTCGGACATCCGCGTGCGTTGGCTTTCGCGCGGCAGGCGCAGCGACCTCGATCGGCCGCGCGAGTACCTGCTCAAGCTGCTCAAGAATGCCGACAACTTGCGGCGCCGCGTGTTGCGCCTGCCGGACGTCACCAACGTCTATCGCGTGGCTCACGCCGAAGGTGACGACCTACCCGGGCTGGTCGTCGACCGGCTCGACACGCACCTGGTGTGCGAGCACCACGCGCTGGGTTTCTGGCGCTTGCGCGACGAGGTGCAGTGGGCGCTGCTCCAGCTCTATCCCGGTTCGAAGGTGCTGCACCGCGTCCCCAACAGCGCGCTCAACGTCGAGGCTTTTCCGCGCGACGAACTCGGCGACGACGACGAGCCGACGGAGGAAGTCGTCATCGAGGAGCGCGGTTTGCGCTACGCGGTGATCCCCGGGGCGGGGCACAAGACCGGCTGGTTCTGCGATCAACGCGACAACCGCGCGCGGGTCGCGACGTTTGCTGCGGGCCGCGACGTGCTCGATTTGTGCTGCAACACAGGTGGTTTCGCGCTTCACGCGGCCAAGGCCGGCGCGCGCAAAGTCACGGCCGTCGACCTCGACGAGGTCGTGCTCGCCCGCGCCGGCGCCGCGGCGAAACT
>CAYHRR010000156.1:0-8041 GCA_964358875.1 uncultured Planctomycetaceae bacterium
GCGATGGCCGAAGACGGCGAGCTTGTCGTGAAGTACCTCGTTCCACGTCTCACGGCGTGGCGCGTTCACGCAAGCGCCGGCAAAAACGGCGAGCGCGAGGATTGCAGCGCGACGGATTGCGGCGGTCATGGTTGCCAAAGGTAGCTGCTAACCTCGGCCGTCGCATGCTCAGAGCACTCGTCCTCACCGCACTGGCGTTGTCCCCGGTCGCACGCGCGCCGCGTTCCGAGGACGACGCGAGCAAGTTGCTCGAAGGCGTCGAAACCGTCGCGAAAACAGGCATTCCAGGACCGGTCGCGGTCTTCGGCGAGTCCTCGTTCGCGGTCGTCGCCGGCGGACTCGACGGATCGCTGCGCGCGGCCGCGATCGCTGCGGGCAAGCTCGGCTCCGGTCGCGTCGTGGCCTTCGGTCACAACGGCTACATGAGCGCAGCGCCGATGAAGACGGGCGAGACGAAACTCGTCATGCGCGCACTGCTGCAATGGGCCGCGCGCACGAAGATGAAAACGCCGCGTGTCGGCGCGCTCGGCGGCGCGTTCGCGGATGTGTTGAAGGAACTGGGTTGCGAGGTCGTCGACGTGCCGCGCGGTGCGAAGCCCGACGGTGTCGATCGGCTTGCGCTGATCGGTTGCGCGCCGTTGTCGCTGAACGAAGAAGAGGCGAAGTGGCTGAGCGCCTACGTCAACGCCGGCGGCGCCGTGTTTTGCGGCGACACGCCCTGGGGCTGGCACCAAGGCAATGCGGACAAAGCGATCGACACGCAGCCCGGACAACAACTGCTCGCCGCTGCGGGTCTCGCGTATTGCGACGGCTATCTCGGCGCTACTGCGCCTGACGACCGTTTCGTCGGCGCTATGCCGTCGCCGTTGCTCAACGCGTCGCATGCGCTCGATGCCTTGCTCGCCGTCGACGCTGGGAAACGTCAACTCTCGAAAGAGGAACTCGCTCAAGCCGTGTCGAGTTTGCAACTCACACTGCGTTGGATTCCCGAAGGCGATTTCGCGTTTCGACGCGATCTCGAGCGGCTCGTGAAGGAGCGCGGGAGCGAGATCGTGCCGACGGAGGCGCATCCGATCGGGAACAACGATGCTTTGCGGCGCGCGTTGCTGTCCGTGCAAATCGAGCAACTGCGCCGCACGCCGGTCGCCAAATTGCGCGCACATCCGGCTGCGCTCGATTTCCCGGGCGACGTCGAGGCGCCGGCCTTTGCGCAAACACTCGACATCGACTCGAGCGTTCCCGGCTGGCATTCGACGGGCTGGTACGCGCGGCCGGGCGCGCGCATCGAGTTCACGGTGCCGAGCGAGGCTGTAGCGCGCGGTTTCCTACTGCGCATCGGCTGTCACGCCGACACCTTGTGGCACACGCAGGAATGGAAGCGTGTGCCCGAGATCACGCGCGAGTTCGCCGTCGATGCTGCGACGATCATCGCGGTCAATCCGTTCGGCGGTCCGATCTATGTGGTCGCTCCCGAGGGCTGCACGCTCGGACGTATTCGCGTGCGCGAGCGTGGGGCGATTCTTGCGCCGCGGTTCGTCCTCGGCGAGACGACGCTCGAAGACTGGCGCGCGTCGCTGCGCGCGCGGCCTGCGCCGTGGGCGGAGATCGAATCGAAGAAGCTCGTGATCAGCGTGCCGTCGAGCGTCGTGCGCGGGCTCGAGGATCCTGAGGCGTTGATGAAGTTCTGGGATCGCGTGCTCGATGCGCAGGCGAAGTTGGCGTCGATTCCGCTCGAGCGCGCGCGGCCTGAACGGTTCGTGTGCGATCGGCAGATCAGCGCTGGGTACATGCACTCGGGCTATCCGATCATGATGCACCTCGATGTGCAGCGGACGGTGGTTTCGCTCGAACAGCTGGTCGACGGCGAGCACATGTGGGGATTCGTGCACGAGCTCGGGCACAATTTGCAGCAGGGGGATTGGACTTTTGAGGGGACGGGTGAAGTCACCAATAATCTGTTCGCGGCGTATGCGATCGAGGTGTGTTGCGAGTTGGCGGAGGGGAAGCATGGACATGGGGCGGTGGATGTGCCGCCGTCGTTTGAGGCGTATGTGGAGCGCGGTGCGAGCTTCGACGAGTGGAAGCGTGAGCCGTTCCTTGCGCTCGAGATGTACATGCAGGTGCAGAGGGAGTTCGGGTGGGATGTGCTGAGGAAGACGTTTGCTGAGTATCGGCGGCTCAATATGGCGGAGCGACCGAAGGACGATGCGGCGAAGAGGGATCAGTGGTTGGTGCGGTTGTCGCGCGTTTGCGGGCGGGATTTGGGGGCATTTTTCGAGAGTTGGGGGGTGCCGACGAGCGAGGCGGCGCGCAAGTCGTTGAGCGATTTGACGGCGTGGGGTGGGAAGTGAAGTGGCGAGATGAGGGCGTGCTTGCGTTGGGTGGATTGGACGGAGCGCGGGTGAAGAGAGGGCGGGAGCGCTGCGCGCGGCGACTCCGCGTCCGCTCGGGCGCAGCGCCCGAGCGGGCGCGGAGTTTTGGGGGAAGGAGAAAGAGAGAGGAGAAGGGAAGAGAAGAGAAGACAGGAACGGGTGAGGCTGTGGTCGATGGACTTGGTCTGGTGAAGTGGCGGCGCGGAGAGAGGTGGACATGGAGAAGCAAGTGAAGACGGTGATGCCGACTCTGTTCGTGTCGCATGGCGCGCCGAATCTTGTTTTGCAGGATCTGCCGGTGCGCGCGTTCTTGAAGCAGCTCGCGAGCTTTGCTCCGAGGCCGCGCGCGATCTTGGTGGTGTCGGCGCATTGGTTGACGGACGAGCCGACGCTCGATGTTTCGCCGCGGCCCGAGACGATTCACGACTTCTATGGCTTCGAGCCCGAGCTCTACGACATGCGCTACGACGTGCCGGGCGCGCCGCAACTTGCTGAGGAGATCGCGGAGACGCTGCTCGCGGCCGGTTTTGCGCCGTGCACGGAAATGCGCGGGCTCGATCACGGTGCTTGGATTCCACTGGTCCTTGCGTGGCCGGACGCACGCGTTCCGGTGACGCAGCTTTCGCTGCAACCGCGGCGCGATGCGGAGCATCACTATCGGCTTGGGCTCGCGCTGAGCGCGTTGCGCGACGACGGTGTGCTTGTGATCGGCAGCGGCGGCGCGACGCACAACTTGGGCGCACTCGGCAGCGGCACTCAATTGCCGGACTGGGCCGCTCGCTTCGATCGGTGGCTCGCTTAGCGCGCTGAAGCCGGCGATGCCGACGCGCTCACTCAGTACTTGACGCGTGCGCCCGACGCGCGCCGCAATCATCCGACGGCGGATCACTATCTGCCGTTGGTGGTCGCGTTGGGCGCGGCCGGCGCAAAAGCGCGCGGCACGACGATTCACGAAAGCGCGAGCAACGGCTCGTTGTCGCTGCGCGCCTTCTCGTTCACGTGATCAGTCGCCGACGCGGCCTTCGAGCTTCTCGCCGGGCTGCAGCGTCACGATCCAGTCGTCGCCCGCGCGCGCGACGTTCTCGCGTGACCACTTCACCGCGCTCGCTCCGAAAGGATTGCGCAGCACCAGCCGCCCGCCGCGGTGCGCTGTGATCGAGATCCATTTCGTCGCGCCGCCTTCGCGTCGCGCGGAGACTTGGAATGCGCCCTCGGCGCGCAATGCGTCGAATTGCACGTCGCCCCAACGCGCGCTCGTCGCGGGGAAGATGCGCACGACCCCGCCCCAGCTTTGCAGCAGCATCTCGTGCACCGCTTGCATCGCCAGAAAGTTGCCCTCGAGCGTGAACGGGCGGTACGTGAAGCTCGAAAGGCCCTTGCCCGACTGATCGCCGTTCAGGTGGAAGCCGTTGCGACCGGTGAACGACAGGTACTTCTCCAGATAGTCGAGCGCCTTGTCGCTTTGGCCCGCGCGCGCGCACATGCACGCGAACCACGAGAAGCTGTAGCCGCACCACGCCGACGTGCCTTGCGCTTCGATGCCGGCGAGCGTCGCTTCGACGATCTTTTTCTGCTCGGCGCCGCCTTCGATCGAGATCAGGCCGAGCGGGTGAATCGCCATCGCATGCGAGAAATGCCTGTGCGACTCGCGGTACGGCACTCCGCGCGCGAAGGTCAAGGCGCCGTTGTCCTCGACGTCGAGCGGCTCGAGCTTGGCGAGCAACGCGCTCCACTTCGCCGCGTCTTCGTCGCGCTTCAACGCGCGCGCCATTTCTTCGAGCTCGGCGAACAAGGAACGCATCAAGGCCAAGTCGTAGTTCGAATTCGGCGTGAGCCAGGCGCGCATCGAGTTGTCGAAGATCTCCGGCGAACTCGACAACGGCAGGCGCAGCAGGCCCTTGTCGTCAGGTCGAAGCAGCGCGGCCGTCGCAGTGCCGACGTGTGCGCACCATCGATAAGCGTTGTCGGCGAGAAAGCTCGGATCGAGCGTGTAGCGCCAGTGCAGGTAGAAAAGTTGCACGAGCCACGCGCTGTTCGTCGGCGACAGCGAGTATTGGCCCCAACCGCCGAGCGGCGCGCCGTCGAAGGCCATCACGCCCGGCACGATCAAGCCGTCGACGCCGTAGAAGCTCGCCGCGAATTCGCGAAAGCGCGGCTCGCGGCGCACGAGGTAATCGAGGAAGCACGCGCCGCTCTCGAAGTAGCCGGCCGTCGGATAGGCGGCGTAGGTCATCTGCGTGTTGAGGTCGTTGTGGAAATCGCCCTTCCACGGCGGCAAACCGCCGTCGTCCGCGGTCCACAGTCCTTGCAGCGCGAGCGGCGCGCCGCCTTGGCTCGCTTGATCCGCTCGCGAGCCGGCCGCGTAGCAATAACGCGCGAGGTCGTACTGCGCCTGGATGCGCGCGTCGGGGAGCTTCGCCCACGACGTCTTCCACGAAGCGCGCCACCAAGGCAGATGGAACGTGTCGAGCAGCTTGTCGTAGCTCAGGCCCGAGTCGAGCTCGACCTGCGCGCGCGCGCTCGTGCGCGGATCGCCGTTGACTTCCTTCGTCACCGTGATCGCGAAGGTCACGCCGCGCTCGTCGCGGTACGCGCGACACGCGACGGCGTAAGCGAGCCCGTTCGCGGCGTGTTGCACGAACCACTTGGTGTCGCCGTCGCTCTCGAGTCGCGCAGGTTCGTAACCGAGCTTCTGCGTGCCGCTCGGCGGAACGAGCACGACCTCGGGGAACTCGTTGTCGACACGCACGAGCACTAGCGGCAACGTCGCCGACACGTGCACGCGCACGCGCGCGTTGCCGTAACCGGCGACGACTTCCGCGCGCGCCATGTCGAGCTGAAACAGCTTGGCGTTGTGCGTTTTCGGGAACTCGAGCTCGATGCGGCCGACCGGCAGCTTGGTCGGATAGGCGACGGTGTCGTAGGGCACGTCGAACAGCTCGTGCAGCTTCGCTTCATCGCCGGTGGCGACGAGTTCGCGCATCTTCGCGTAGGTCCAATCGGCGCGCTTCAACGTGTCGGGGATGCGTTCGTCCCATAGATCGCCGCGGTCGAGCGAAATGCGCACGACGTTGTCGGCGCCCCACACCAACGCGCCGAGCGCGCCGTTGCCGAGCGGCAAGCCGTCGTCCCAGCGCGCGATCGGCGGCATGAGATCGACGGGCGCGCCGCCGAGCCACGGCGGGCGCTCTTGCGGACCGAGGCGCACTTGCGCAGTCGCGGTCGCGGCGAGCACAACAGCGAGAATCCAACGGCTAATCATGATGAAAGACCTCGTTCATGTTCGCCCACCATTCGCCGCTCGCGCGCGTTTCGAGCGGCTCTTGGCACGGCTCGCACTGCGCCCACCAACGTCGCGTCGCCGCATCGGCCGCCATGCGCGCCATGTCGGCGGCAAAGTCGGCACCCACGTACTCGAAGTAACTGAAGAGGTAGTGCCGCCCGTCGTCGAGCCGGCGCATGAAGATCGAATAGTTGCGCACGTTGCAGCGCTCGATCGTCGCGAGCACCTCGGGCCACACGGCCGCATGCAGCCGCACGTACTCGTCGACCTTCTCGTCCCGCAGCCGCAACACCATGCCGTAGCGTTTCATCGCGTTCGCAACTCGACGCGGCAGCCTACGCAGGCTGGTTCGCGCGCACCAGATCACGCTCGATGCGCGCTCGACGCGTGGTGCTTCGCGTGCAACTTCACGTTGTGCGTTCGAGCTGCGAACGAAGCACGACGTCGCAGTCTTCACACCTCGCGTCGCGCGAACACCACGTACAAAGCGGGCAGAACGACGAGCGTGAGGAGCGTGCTCGAGATCAAGCCGCCGATGACGACGATAGCCAGCGGGCGCTGCACTTCGGCGCCGGTTCCGGTTGCGAGCGCCATCGGGACGAAGCCGAGCGATGCAACGAGTGCGGTCATCAGCACCGGTCGCAGCCGGGTCAGCGCGCCGCGCAAGATCGCGTCGTGTGTAGCGAGTCCCTCGCGACGCAGTTGATTGATGAACGTGATCAGCACCAAACCGTTGAGCACGGCGACGCCCGACAGCGCGATGAAGCCGACGCCCGCGGAAATCGAGAACGGCATGTCGAAGGACCACAACGCGACGATGCCGCCCGTGAGTCCCAGCGGCACGCCGCTGAAGACGAGCAACGCGTAGCGCGCCGAGCTGAAGGTGCTGTAGAGCAGGGCGAAGATCAGGACGAAGCAGATCGGCACGACGATGCTCAAGCGGTCTCGCGCAGCGACCAAGTTTTCGAACTGACCGCCCCACGCGAGCCACATGCCCGCAGGCAGTTCGAGTGCTGCGACGCGCGCTTGCGCATCGGTGACGAACGACCCCAGATCGCGACCGCGCACGTTGGCCTGGACGACGACGCGCCGCTTGCCGTTTTCTCGACTGATCTGATTGAGGCCCTCGCCGATGTCGATGCGCGCCACCGAGCTCAACGGAATGAAGGCGAGCTGGTCGTGACGCTCGGCTTCGAAACCAGGCGACGCGAGCGCCACGCGCGCTTCATCGGCCGCGCTCGGCAGCGGGATCGGCAAGTCGGCCAAGTCCTCGATGCTGCGGCGAATGTCGTCGGGCAGCCGCACCACCAAGTCGAAGCGTCGATCGCCCTCGAACACTTGGCCGGCCTCGCGCCCGCCGACGGCCGCGGCGACGACGTCTTGCACATCGGCGATCGAGAGCCCGTAGCGCGCGATCGCCGCGCGGTCGATCTCGATTTGCATCACGGGCAAACCGGCCGTCTGTTCGACCTTGACGTCGGCGGCTCCAGGTACGTCGCGCAACGCTGCGGCAACGACCTGCGCGGTCGCATCGAGCTCGGCGAAATCGTCGCCGAACAGCTTGACCGCGACGTCCGCGCGCACGCCGGCGATCAATTCGTTGAAGCGCATCTGAATCGGTTGGGTCCACTCGAGATTGTTGCCCGCGAGCTTGTCCAACGCAGCTTCGAGACGTCGGCGCAGCGCGTCCTTGGACTCGAGCGGGTCGGGCCATGCTTCGCTCGGCTTCAACACGATGAACGTGTCCGAGACGTTGGGCGGCATCGGATCGGCCGCCAGCTCCGCGGTGCCGGTCTTCGAGAAAACGAAGGCGACCTCGGGGAAGCTCGCGATCGTGCGCTCGACCTCGAACTGCATCGTCGACGACTGCGTCAACGACGTGCTCGGGATGCGCATCGCGTGCATGGCGATGTCTTTTTCGTCGAGCGTCGGCACGAATTCCTGACCGAGCCGACCGGCGAGCCACAGAGACGCGCCGAACGCGACGAGCGCGCCCGTGATCACGGCGAAGCGCGCGCGCAACGCGAAGCGCAGCGCCGGCTCGTATACGCGCTTGGCGATGCGAATGAAAAAGTTCTCCTGCTCCGTGACGCGGCCCGTGATCACCAGCGCGACCAGCGCAGGCACAAAGGTCAACGACAACACGAAGGCCGCGGCCAAGGCGAAGATCACGGTGCACGAGGACCGGCTGGCCGCGCTCAAGGTGGACACGACCATGCCGAAGGGCGCGGGCGCGGGCCCGCACGGCGGCCGGCCTGGCGGCCCGATGCCGCCGCGCATGGGCATGGGTCCGGGCATGGGTATGGGTCCGGGCATGGGCATGGGTCCGGGTATGAGCATGGGTCCGGGCATGGGCATGATGCCCAAGGGTCACCCGCCCATCCCG
>CAYHRR010000157.1:0-8034 GCA_964358875.1 uncultured Planctomycetaceae bacterium
GCGGGAGCGAGCGCACATCGACGTGGCGGCCGCGCTCGCGCGAGTGAGGCGCGCCCGGCGTGACTCGAAGCGCAACACTGGAGACGATTCGACGCGCGCTGTGCACGTGATCGACGCGCTGCCGTCGCCATGCACGCGCTCGCACCCGCTCACGCACTCACGCACTCACGCGAGCGCGCGAGCGCGCGTTACGCGAGCCGTTCACGCCGCGAGGAAATCCTCGCCACCAACTTCGGCAACCAGTCGATCGCGCAGGCGCTGCCAGCGCTTCGCAGCCGTCTCCGCCGAGGTGTTGAGCAACTTGCCGACCTCTTCGTGCGTGCGCTCTTCGAGGCCGCGGTACAGAAGCAAGCGTTGATCCTCGCGCTCGAGCGAATCGACGTGCGCGGCGAAGGAGCTCAGTTGTTCGCGGCGCGACGCCGCGCGCGTGATGCTCGTCGCATCGTCGGGCAGCGCGCCGAGGCTCGATGTCGTCAACGGCGAGGCCGCCTTGGTCGCGTGGCTCAATTGCCCGATCGCTTCGAACAACACGTTGCGCGCGATGCCGAAGATCCACGCCCGGAAGTTGGCGCGCAACGGGTCGTAGCTGTCGAAGCGCTGCCAAGCGCGCATCGCGGTCTCTTGCAGAACATCCTCGGGGTCGAGACGCGAACGCAGGTTCTGACGAATGTGAACTCGCGTCCACACGACGAGCGCTGGTGCGACGCGTTGGTACAGCGCGGCGAAGCCCTCCGACGGCGCGAGCTTGGCGCGTTCGACGAGTTCACGCGTGTTCGGAGCGGATTGATCGTTGTGCGGCATGGCCGAGCCGTTTTGAGTCTACCCGCACGTTTTCCCTTGGGCCGCGCGCTGCGCTCTGCGGTCCGACGAAGTCACTGCGACGGAAGAATGTGCGCGCCGGGGACGCGTGTCCGCGCGCATCCGACACGGGAGAAGGCCTGTGCTCAAGCGCTTCGGGCGAAGCGCGCAGGCGCCGCGAGATCGAGGTGCAGGGCCTGCAATGCGTCGAGGCCGACCACCAGCGCGGCGATCGGCCTCGAATGATTCGGTCGAGCGCGCGATCGCCGCGCGCGCTGCGATCACATCACGGGCACACGACGAACTCGACGCCGTCCGACAAGCTCGTCGTCTTCGGCGCCGGCGGATCGCGGAACCAACCCTGCGCCCACACGGTTTCGCCGCCGGCGAAGGGATTGCCCAGCGCGCTCGGCGTCGAGGCGATGTAGGCGTTCCAATCGATCGACAGCACGCCGTCGCACACGCCGAACGAGCCTCCCGCGTTTTGCGTTCCCATGCGTTCGAGCGGAGATTTCACGCACAAGAAGCTGGAGCCCGCGCCCCACGCGTCGGCCTTCGGTCCGCTCAATCCATAGAAGAGGATGCCGGTTTGCGTGCCTTCGACGTTGGCCACGGAGAGCGTGAAGCCCGAGCCCGCGCTCGCGCTCGCCGTTCCGCTGCCGGTGATCGTTGCAACGCAACCGTTCGTCGTCGTGCCGCCGGTGCAGTACGAAACGCCGACGCCGCAGTCGGGCACGAGGTCGATGCGGATCAACACGTCGGGCGTGCCGAAGGTCGGGCTCGAGTTGAGATCGAGACCGGCCGCGTCGTGGAGCGTGCCGAGGAAGTACAGATCGTTGGTCGCAGTCAGCAGCACGTCGTTGGCCTGAAACGTCGTAAGCGACGACGAGCCGCGGCCGAGGAAAGCGTTGTCGTCGAACGAGCCGTTGCCGTCGATGTCGACCGGATCGCCCTCGCGCGCGACGACTTGTCCGTTCCACACGATCACTTCGTTCGTCGCCGGGTTGGCGTTGTCGGTGTTCGCGGCGAGCACCCAATCGCCGAGAGCGTTGCCGTTGAAAGCGAAGAACGTGTCGCCGTAGTGCTCGCTACCTGCGATCAAGTCACCGGTCTTGGCGATCAAGACGCCCGAACGCAGCGCCCAATCGGGAGCCGTCGTGGCGGTGCTGCTGTTATCGCGACCGCGTGCGAACCAAGTACCGTTCGCGGCGATGTCGGTTTGGAACGTCGCGCCGCACGTCACGGTCGTCGCCGGCAGCAGTTGGTTGTTCTCCGCGACGACGCGACCGTCGTACACGAGTGAGCTGTTGGTCGCCGTGGTGGCGTCGATGTCCATGATCGAGACCCAGTGCGCGCCGTCGGGCGAGCTCAGGAAAGTGCTCGAAATGCCGTCGATCACGAGCGTTCCGGTGCCTGCGAGGTTGGTGACCGAGCTGACGTCCGACTGCATGAACATCGCGTGGTCGTAGAACAACGCCGGGCGACGCGTGGAGTGGATCGATCCAATCGTCGTGTCGTGGGCGCCGATGCGTCCGTCGTCGAGCAAGTGGATCGACGTGATCGAATTGCCGACGGTTTCGTCGCCCGAAACCGCGGGCGAGAGATCGCTGAGTCCGGTGTAGAGATCACCCATCTGCGTCGGGATCGAGAAGCTCACGCCGTTCCAGAAGATCACCTTCTGGAACACAGAGGCGACGCCGCCGCGCGCACGCGCGGAGTACGCGAATTGGTTGAGCGAGTTGAAGCGGCCGACCGTGCTCCCGAAGAAGTCGTAGAGCTCCCCCGGAACTCCGCCGTGCACGGGCTGACCTTCCTGCGCGAACATCGTCTCCGTGCTGCCGCTGCCGAGCAGCAAGATGGTCTCCTCATCGGAGCCTTGCTGCGTGCGCCCGCGAATCACCCAGCGCGTGCCGTCGGCGCTGACGAGGATGTCCTCGAACGCCTTGAAGTTCGTCACTTCCGGCAGACCGGTGACCCAGTCGAGTGCACCCGGCACGATGGATTTCGGGCTGCTCGGGATTTTGCAGTAGAGGACGTCGAGTTGTTGGGCCGAAGCGAAGGTCGCAAGCGACATCGCGACCGACATCAAGTGGATCGTTTTCATGGGTTGATCTCAGCTGTTCCGTGAACGCGGGGGAGGCCCGGAGCATAGCTGGGTCGCGCGCGTGCGGTGGCGCGCCCACAAGTTCGAACGCATCGTTAGCATCGCGCGCGATGAAGCACGTTCATGCGTCCCTCGTGATCGCACTCGCGTTGTTCGCTCCGACGACGACGGCCTCTACGCAGGAAGCTCCGCGCAACCGCGCGCACATCGACGTACGCGTCGATCCGCGCGTCGAGTTGCTGACGACGGTTGCGCGCTTGGCGGGCTTCGCCGAATTCAACATGGCGAATTCGAACTCGCCCTATTCCGTACGCGTCGAGCAGCGCTTTGGTCCGCACGCCGAGCACGCCGTGGTAGCGACCTTGCGCGAGTTGCGCGCGGAACGCGGCGTTTCCTACGACGCGATCGCGAGTCTCGCGATGCATCTCGATGCGGCGAGCACGCTCGCCGAGCGCATTCCGTTCGATGCGCAACCGGAACGGCTCGACGCGCGCTGGGGCGTCGAGGGCGCGCGCAAGTTCGTGGCGCAACTGCGCGACTTTGCAGAGCTCACCAAGGCCGGCGAGTTCTTCGAGAGCGAGCGCGCGTTCTATGCGGCGGTCGAAGAGCGCTTGTCGCAGCGCTTGAGTCAGAGCAAGGCGTTGCCGTGGTTCGACGCATTTTTCGGCGCGAAAGCGGGCGCACGCTATGTCGCGGTAGCGGGCCTGTTGTGCGGCGGCGGGAACTTCGGCGTCGGCGTGCGCTTCGCCGACGGCACGCCGGAAGAGGTGACGCCGGTATTCGGTTGCTGGACCTTCGACGAGCAGGGCGTGCCGCTGTTCGGCGACGCGTACTTGCCGCTGTTCGTGCACGAGCTCTGTCACACGTACACCAATCCGTTCGTCGATCGCTTCGAGCGCGAACTCAGCGCGTCCGGCGCGGCGCTGCACGCGAGTTGTGCCGAAGCGATGGCGCGGCAGAGCTACGGCACTTGGAAGACGATGGTGTACGAGTCGCTCGTGCGCGCGAGCGTCGTGCGCTGTCGGTTGGTGACCGAGGGACGCGACGCCGCGATGGCGCAGGCGCAAGAGGAAGTCGGGAAGCACTTCGCGTGGGTGCCCGAGCTTGCCAAGCTGTTCGGCGACTACGAGAGCGACCGCGCGCGCTACGCGAGCTTCGAAGCGTTCATGCCGCGCGTCGTCGAGTTCTTCGATGCCTATGCGGCGCGCGCCGCTGAACTCGCGACGAAGACGCCCAAAGTCGTGTTGCTGTCACCGGCGAATGGCGCCATCGACGTCGATCCGGCCACGAGCGAGTTCGTCGTGCACTTCGATCGCGCGATGCGCGATCAGAGTTGGTCGATCCTCGGCGCGAAGCGCGACCAGCCCGAGTTCACCGGCACGCCCGTGTACGACGCCGAACGCAAGGTGCTGCGCATGCCGATGCGCCTCGAGCCGGGCCGCACGTATCGGTTTGCGCTCAACAGCGCGACGTCCAAGGGCTTCACCTCGCAAGACGGCGTCGCGCTCGCGCCGCTGCAAGTCACGTTCACGACGCGCTGAAACGGAGCAGGGCTCTCGCACCGACGCGCGTCGATGGGAGAGCCCGGCTCACTTCAAGGCGCGGCGCGCCCTCAACGGCTCACGGCTGGTAGGTCAGCTCGAGCGCGTCCGACAGGTTCGTGGTCTTCGGCGCCGGCGGGTCGCGGAACCAGCCTTGCACGTAGAACTTGTTGCCCGCCGACCACGGTTGGCCGAGAGCACCGGGCGTCGCCGCTTGGAAGGCGTCCCAGTTCAGCGTGAACGTGCCGTCGCACGCTCCGAACGTGCCGCCCGAGTTCTGGACCGGCGCGCGCAAGAGCGGCGACTTGACGCACAGGAAGCTGTTGCTTCCGGTGCCCCACGGCACGGTCGCTTGGCCGAGGCCGTAGAACATCACGCCGCTCTGCAGGCCTTCGATGTTGCTGACGGTGAGCGTGCACACCGACGAGCTCAGACTCGGGTTCGCCGTTGCGGAAACCGTCGCCAAGCAACCGTTGGTCGTCGTGCCGGCGGTGCAGTAGCTGAGCGGCGCCACAATCGCGCCCTTGATCACGAGTGCGTGCGGCAGCGCGGGATTGACCGACGACGCGTAGCCCGCGACCTTCGGCTGCATGTTCGTCCCACCGAAGGCCGGGTCGCCGATCGTGTCGGTTCCGCCGCCGACTCCGTACTCGACGTCGTTCGCCGTCGCGATCACGCCCCAGTTCTTGTAGCCGATCGTCGCCGAGCCGCCGTCGTCCTGGTAGGCGGTGCCGTTGTAGTTCGTGTCGTTGTAGACGAAGTCGACGAGCGGTAGGCCGGACGCGATCGTGCGACCGCCTCCGTACACGACCATCTGGTACTGCACAGTGCCGGTGCCGACGGCATTGAAGTGGTCTTCATTGCTCCACTGGATGATCAAGTTGCCGCCGATCACTTGCCAGTCGAGCGCGTTGGCCGTCTGGCCGGTTTGCGGCGTGTTGTCGTCCCAGAGCGCGCACACCATTTGAGTGCCGGCCGTCAAACCGCCATTGCCGGTGGTCGTCAGGTTGGCCGCCGCCATCGTCGGCAAGACTGTGCTGTTGATGTAGCCGACTTCGCCGGCGGTCGAGTTCCAGAGCACTGAACCGTTGTTGCCGATGCGGATGTTCACCGCGCCGAGCAGTTGGTTGCCGGTGAAGCCTGCGGCCGTCAACGAGGCCGCAGGGACGTTGAGCTCGACGTCGTCGCTTGCCGTGCCCGGCGAAGTGCCGGTGGCCGAGATGTCGGTGAAGGCTGTCGTCGACGTGCTGATGGTGATTTGCGCAGACGCGCTGCCGGCCAATGCGGCCGCAGCCGCGACAGCAGCAAGACTGGAGATCCGTGAAGTGAGGATTCGTTGCATGATCGAGCTAGCTCCTGATTCGCATTTCGAACGGACGGTGTCGACGCGGCGCCTTGATCCACGCACGGCGCGTCGCGTGACGAGGCGTTGAATCCTACGCGCACTGCGCGAGATTGGGCCGAGAAGTTAGAGAGCCAGGCTCTCCCAGCGACGCGAGGTCGGCGGAGGAGCCTGGCTCCGGAGACGAGGCCTGGCCCCGTCAGGCGGTGCTCGGTCCGATCACGGCTGATAGGTCAGCTCGAGCGCGTCCGACAGGTTCGTGGTCTTCGGCGCCGGCGGGTCGCGGAACCAGCCTTGCACGTAGAACTTGTTGCCCGCCGACCACGGTTGGCCGAGAGCACCGGGCGTCGCCGCTTGGAAGGCGTCCCAGTTCAGCGTGAACGTGCCGTCGCACGCTCCGAACGTGCCGCCCGAGTTCTGGACCGGCGCGCGCAAGAGCGGCGACTTGACGCACAGGAAGCTGTTGCTGCCCGTACCCCAAGACACTGCATTGGCGCCCAAGCCGTAGAACATCACGCCGCTCTGCTGACCTTCGATGTTGTTGACGCTGAGCGTGCACACCGACGAGCTCAGGCTCGGATTCGCGGTCGCCGAAACGGTGGCCACGCAGCCGTTGGTCGTCGTGCCCGCCGTGCAGTAGCTCACCGGCGGCGTCGCGCCGCAGGTGGTGATGTCGAGGTCCCAGCGATTGAGCGTGCCCCAGTCACCGCCGAGATCGTCGGTCAACGTCAGCGTCCAAGTTCCATTCGGATCTTGGCCGTTGAACAGCTCGAACGAGCCTTCCGGTGCGAGCGGCGTGACGAGGCCGTCGGCGACGTACACATGCTCGGTCACCGCATCGAGGACGTCGGCGTCGAACAACGTGCCGGCGAACACGTCGTTCCACCCGCCGCCGTTGTCCGTCGTGATCGCCACCATCGTGCCGAGCGGCGAGGTCAAGAACAGGTCGAGGTCGGACGCATACGTGTGCGTGATGTCGAGGTACACGGTCAGGTTCGACATCGACGTGCCGATGCCGCTGACCGGCTGTGAGTCCGTCGCCGTTCCACTGGTCGTCGTCGGAGCACCTGGCGGGAAGGCCAGCGCGGGGCTCTTCGTGAAGTTCGTCGTGACGCCGCTCGGCGCCGCGTTGAACGTCGAAACTCCCAGCGACCACGACACGACCGAACCGGTGTCGTTCAACGCGTCGTCGGTGATCGTCAGCGTCCACGTGCCGTTCGCGTTCTCGCCGCGGAAGGCCGTGAGCCGGCCTTCCGGCGACAGGGTCGCCGCTGTCGTGAGGTCGACGTAGACGTTGTCCATCGCCGTTGCCGTCGCGCTCTCGTCCCACAGCGTGCCGTTGAACACGTTGTCGTTCGTGCCGCCATTGTCGGTCGAAATCAGGACGGTCGTGCCGGCGGGCGACTTCAGTGTCATGTCGAGATCAGCGCACGACGTGTGCGTGATCGCCGTCGTCAAGTCGACGTCCCACAACGACGCGCCCATGCCGGACACGCTCGCTGTGAAGACCGTCGGCGTCGGCGTCGCGCCGCCGAAGTCCGGGACCGCGCCGGTGGTGCCGGCGACGTTGGCAGGAGCGGACGGAGTCGGTGCGACAGCCGTCGCCGTGACGTTCAAGTCCCACCGAACCAACGTGCCCCAATCGCCGCCCGCGTCGTCGGTCAAGGTCAAGGTCCACGTGCCGTTGGGATCTTGGCCGAGGAAATTGTCGAACGATCCTTCCGGCGAGAGCGCGGTGGCGACCACCAAGTTCGCGAACACGAAGTCCGTGACCGGCGCGACGGCATCCGCGTCCCACAGCGTGCCGTTGAAGTTGTTGTCGTTGCCGCCGCCGTTGTCGGACGTGAACTGGACCAGCGTGCCTGCCGGCGAGGTCAGGAACAGGTCGAGGTCGCCCGAGTAGGTGTGCGTGATTTCGGTGTACAGCGTGACCTTCGTCAGGAAGGTGTCGACGCCGCTGACGACCAGCGTGTCCGTACTCGTGCCTGCTGTGGTTGTCGGCGCGCCTGTCGGGAACGCGAGCGCCGGGCTCTTCGTGAAATTCGTCGTCGTCTCCGTCGGAGCGGCCGCGAGCGTCGTGATGTCGAGCGACAGCGAATTGAGCGTGCCGACGTTGGTCGTCGCGTCGTCGAGGATCTTCAACGTCCACGTGCCGTTGGGGTCTTCGCCGCGGAACGCGGAAAGGCGACCTTCACCGCTGAGCGGTGTCGCGGCCACCAAGTTGGTGTAGACGCGGTCCGGGGCCGACG
>CAYHRR010000158.1:0-8024 GCA_964358875.1 uncultured Planctomycetaceae bacterium
CGCCGCGCGCTCGACTCCGGCGGGGACCGCTCACGGCGTCCATGCACCGACGAGCGCGTTGCTCATGTTCGGCGTCGCGCTCGTGCAAAACGCGGCCGGATTGCGATACCAGACCTGATACACGACCGTGCTTCCGCTCGGCGGAATCAGGCCCTTCAGCGAAATCGTGCTGTCGCTGCCCGACGGATACAACGCGCCGCCGGCGTTGCTCGAACTCTTCAAACCCATGCGGACCATCGGCGCTCCCGCGCAGCGCACGCCGTCGCCGAAGGGCGCGCCGGCGATGCCGTTGATCGAGCTCGCGCTCTGGAAGAACAGGCACTGCACTTGCGCCGGCATACCGCCGCAGAAGAGTTGCAGGGTGTCGTTCGTGGTCGAGGCATCGCCGCTCCACGAGAGCAGCGCGCCGCCAGCATGCGCGGAGTTGGGGCAACCGCCGACCGTCGACGCGCCGTTGCCGCACGGGCACACGATGCTCGCGCCGTCGCAAAACGAAGCGACTTGGCCGCCGGAGTGACTGCGGTAGGCGGCACCGAGGATGTCGTCGCTGGTGAAGTAGTAGTTGTCGGGCGCGCGGTGCCACGCGAGCGCGTACTCGTGCGAATTCGCGCCGACGACGCTGCTCTCGACCGACGCGATCTGCGCCTCGTATTCCGTGCCGTTCGTCGCGAACAGACCTTGGTGCGCCTCGATGACCGACAGCGACGAGCCGTTCGACAGGATCTCGCTCACATACACGTCGTAGTCGCTCGTGCTCGTCTGGTAGTCCTCCGCGTACACGCACGCGAAGTGCGCGCCGTCGCAGTCGATCGCGGGCTCGACCTGATCCTGGTACGCGAACGGACCGTCGAAGGAACTGAGATTGAAGGAGCGCGCTACCTGATGCGCGTCGAGCGCGCTGACGATGATGTCGTGGTCCGTGCCGAAGTCCTCTTCGTAGGCGACGAGCCAACTCTCCGTGCCCGTTTTCGACGACGAGGCCGAGGGGTTTGTGTGGGCGAGCGCGCGCGCGGCGACGGCGAAACTCGTCGACGTCGGCACGCCGTCCCAGGCGACGCGCGCCGCGAAGATGTCGTTGCCGCCCGAGGGGCTGGCGCGTTGCCAAGCGATGTTCCAGTTGGTCGTCGCGTCGCTCTTCGAGACCGAAGGCACCGAGTCATAGGTGTAGATCGACGTGTCGACGCCGATGGTCCCGCTGACGACCGTGCCGTCACCGGCGACGCGCTTGGCGTGGATGTCGTGATCGCTGCCGAAGGCGTACACACGCTCGTACACGACGAGGAACCAGCTCGGTCCGCTCGGATAGGGATCGCCGCCGACGTCGGGATCGAGCACGTCGTAGCTCGACGCTCCGGCGATCTTGAATTGGGGAGAGATCACGGCCTGCACAGCGTCGCGCGTGCGGCCCCACACCTCGACGCGGTTGGTAGTCGCGTTGAGAACGTGCGCGACGACGAGGAAGCGATCGAGTGCGCCGAGGTTTGCGCAGCGCGGCCGCGCCCAGTACGCAGCCGTCATGTCGATGTAGTCGCCGCTGTACAGCGGACTGCCCGAGGCGCTGTACATGTCCGACCACACGTCGTGATCGGCGGCATTGAACTCCTCTTCCCAGCAATACAGCACGGATGTGCCGTCGACGGCGAAGCTGACGTCCGGCGACGACGTCGACGCCGGCGAGGCTTCGATTCCAAACGCAGCGAGCACCGGATCGACGACCAGCGGCAGCGCGGCCTTCGCGACGAATGCAGCAGGCACGCGGATCGACAGCACGCCGCCTTGCAATGTGGATTCGAGCGCGAGTTTGCGCCCGAGGGCGTCGACGGCGGTCGCGTTGCCGTAGCGCACGCTGCCGAACTCGTTCGCGAAAACAAAGCCGTCGGCGTCGCGCGTCGGCGCGATCTCGCTCGCGACGTCGAGCTCGAGCAGCAACTCACCGCGACGCGGCAGGTCCGCGAACACGAAGCTCTGCTCCACGGTGCGCGCCGCAAGCTCGTAGCGTTCGACGAGGGCTCCGCGCGCGAAACTCACCGTCGTTGCGCTGCGCTGCGCCCCGGCGTCGACTTCGAAGCGCAGCGGTCGTGCGTCGAGCAGGACGCGCCGCAGCGCGAAGTCCACGGCATAGCTGCGCGGTGCCGAGGATGCGAAGAACGGATCGAAGCGCGCGACGCCGCTCGCGAAACGCATCTTGTAGTTGGCTCCGTGCGCCCACACTTCGCCGTCGCCGTCGCTGTGGAAATCGACGCGTTCGCGGTCGACACGGCGCTCGAACGGATGCGCGGCGCCAGCGCGGCGCGGCGCGCCGATCGGCACTTCGACGTCGATCGGCATGGGCACGTCGAGTTCTGCGCGCACGCGCGCAGCTTCACGCTCGACGGAAGGCGCCGCGCCGCGCAGTGCGTGCTCGGCGTCGGCACAGGGAGTGCGCGGCTCGCGCGGCGGCGCCTGAAAAGCGCTCGTCAGCATTGCGAGCGTGAGGATCGACAAGCCGCGCAAGGCGCGTGTTCGAAGGTGCGGTCGCATGGTGGACGGAGTCGCGCGCTGCGCGCGGATGCGCGTCGCAGCGGGCAAATTCCGTTCGAACGCTACCCCGCTCTCGCAACCGCGGTCGGCTGGTGCTCGCGAAACAAAAGCGCGCGGACGCGTGCGGCCCCGTTCGGGAACCGCGCGCGTCCGCGCGTTGGGAGAACTTGAAGTCCTCTAGCGAACGATCACGGCTGGTAGGTCAGCTCGAGGCCGTCCGAGAGGCTCGTCGTCTTCGGCGCCGGCGGGTCGCGGAACCAGCCTTGCACGTAGACCTTGTTGCCGGCCGCGAAGGGCTGGCCGAGCGAGCTCGGGTTCGCGAGTTGGTACGCGTCCCAGTCAAGGAACATCGTGTTGCCGCAGGTGCCGTTGACGCCGGTCGACACTTGGACGCCCGTGCGCTCCAGCGGTGCCTTGACGCAAAGGAAGCTCGTGCCCGCGCCCCACGCCGTGGCCGATTGCGCCAAGCCGTAGAACATGATGCCCGACTGCGCGCCTTCGACGTCGTTGACGGTGATCTGGCACACCGACGAGGTCAGGCTCGGATTGGCGGTCGCCGACATCGTGGCGTTGCAGCCGTTCGTCGTCGTACCGGCCGTGCAGTAGCTCACCGGAGCCGCGCTGCCGCAGCCCAGGACCGTGACGTCGAAACGGTTGATGAAACCGATGTCGCCGCCGGCCCAGTCGTACACGACCAGGTTCCAGGTGCCGTTGGCGTCTTCGCCGTTGAACAGGTTGAGGTCGCCCGAGGGTTGCAGGTCGGGAGCCGCGACCAAGTTGACGAACGCGTAGCTGCCGATCGGATTCGGCGAGTCCATGCGGAAGAGCGTGCCGTTGAACGTGTCGTCGAAGGAGCCGCCTTCGTGGTACGACAGGTCGACCAGCGTGCCGAGCGGCGACTGCAGCGTGATTTGCATGTCGCTACCCCAGGTGTGGGTGATTTCGACATAGGCCTCGACCTTGGCGATGCTCGTCGTCGCACCGCTGACCACGAGCGGCGTGGTCGTCGTTGCGTAGTCGGCGATCGCGTCGGCGATCGCGCCCGTCGAGGTGGTCGTCGGCGCGCCGAAAACCGGGGGAACGATGACGACGGTGCCGTCGGTGACCGACAGCGACCACGTCGAGAGCACACCGACGTCGCCGCCGGCTACGTCCGCGATGCTGATCGTCCACGAGCCGTTCGGGTTCTCACCGGCGAAGGCCGCGTTGAAGTTGACGTCAGGGCTGAGGTCGGGCGCCGCGACGCCGTTCGTGTAGAGGTAGGTGGCGGCCGGGTTGGCCGATTGGTCGTCGAACAACGTGCCGTTGAACACGTCGTCGTTGGCTCCGCCGTTGTTGCCCGAGGCGATCGCGGTCGTGCCCAAGGGCGATTGCAGCGTGATCACCATGTCCGCTGCCCAGGTGTGCGTGATCGCGACGGTCATGTCGACGTCGAAGGTCTGCGTGCCGAGGCCGCCGATGACGATCGAGTCCGACGCGGTCGCGTAGTCGAGGATCGCCAGAGCCGGGCTGCTCGAAGCGGTCACGGTCGTGCCCGGCGTGCCGGTCACGGACGAGCCGCAGGGGCCCGAGATCGAGTAGGCCGGTGCGACGAGGTTCTGCGCGCCGGTGGCGACGGGCGCCACGGTCGGGAGCCCGAAGAGCTGTTGGCGCAGCGCTTCGTGCTGCGTCTTCAACGCCGCGGTGCGTGCGGGATTGGTGGTGTAGGTGCGCTGGATTTGGCGCTCCAGGCGCTGCATTTCGCGGAAGGCCGCGTCCTTGCTCTGTGCAATCGCCGGAACCGTCGCGCTCAGCATGGCTGCGGCGAGGACAACGTTGGAACGAAGTGTCATGGTGTCGATTTTCCTGAGGTGAGAGTGAATCGCGGGCGGTCGCCCGCTGAAACCAGGGGGATCCTTGGCCCAGGCCGTAGACGCACGGACGGGTGTCCATGTTCGGCGACCGTGCAGGATCTCAGCAAAACTACACGACGCACGCACTGCGCGGCGGTGCTGGAGCGGAGTTTTTTTTGGGCAGCTAGCACCAGTGCGTGCATCGCTGCCGCGCGCTCCAGTGGTGCCGGAGTAAGCAGCCGCGCTTGCGCCGTCGTTGCGGCGGATGAGCCTTGCGCGCCTCGAATTTCTTTCGAGTGTCGCCGGAGTTCGACCAGCGCCCGGCGACCGGATGTGCGCCGACGGCGCGCCGACGGCCTCAGGGGGGGTGAGCACGGTGCCGTCTCCCGGCCCGCGAACAGGGTGCTCGCTACCCTGTCGCCCTGTGTCGCGCTCACCTTTCGCCGCGCTGTTGGCCGTGTTCGCGCTCGCACCGCTCGCGACCTGGGCCTCGCTCGAGTTCGGGCACGACCCGGTGGCGCACGAAGCCACAGGCGAACTGCGGAGTCGTGCGCACGATTATCGCGGTGCGACGAGCTGCCGCGCGTGCCACCCCGATCAGTTCGAGTCGTGGGCGCGCACCTACCACGCGACCATGACGCAGCTGCCGACGCCAACGAGCGTGCTCGGCCGCTTCGACGGCAGTGAGGTCGAATTGTTCGGTGCGCGCGCGCGGCCGGTGCAGGTCGGAGACGTTTACGCATTCGAGCTGCCTGCCTACGCCGGATCGCCCGCGCGCACGGCGCGCATCGCACTGTGCGTCGGTTCGCATCGTTATCAGCAGTATTTCGAGCTGGTCGGCGACGAACCCGGCGATCGCTATCGACGCTTGCCGCTCGTGTGGCACGTCGGAGAGCAACGCTGGATGCACATGAACGGTGCCTTCCTCGAGCCCGACAATCCCGATTGGGGCGCGCACGCTTCGAGTTGGAACGACAACTGCATTTTCTGCCACAACACAGCGCCACAGCCGCGCATGCAGACTTCGAAGGACGGCACGGCCGTGCGCAGCGAGCACTTCGCGTCGCGCGTCGCGGACTTAGGGATCGCTTGCGAAGCGTGCCACGGACCGGGCGAACAGCACGCCGACCGACACAGTTCGCCTCTCGCGCGCTACGCCGCGCACCTCGGCTCGGCGGGCGACGACTCGATCGTCGACCCGCGCAAGCTGCCGCAGGCCGAGTCGCTCGCGCTGTGCGGTCAATGCCACTCGCAGCGCATGCCGGATCCGCTCGAAAAGCTTGCCACGTTCCTCGACAGCGGTCCGACGTTTCGTCCGGGCGAGGTTCTCGCCGGTCACGTCGTTCCCGTGACGCGCGAAACGGCTTCGCCGAGCGCGCGCCATCCGGAGTTGTTCCGCGAGCGCTTCTGGGCGGACGGCACGGCGCGTTTGAGCGCCTACGAGTACCTCGGTGTGACGCAATCGCCTTGCTTCAAGGGCGGCGAGCTCACCTGCCTTTCCTGCCACTCGATGCACAGCTCACACATCGCCGGGCAAATCGAACCGGAGATGAAGAGCGACGCGGCGTGCACACAATGTCACGCAGAAATCGCGAGCGACGTCGCCGCGCACACGCACCACGCGCCGCAGTCGTCGGGCTCGCGCTGCCTCGAATGCCACATGCCGCGCATGGACTACGGCATCCTCGCGATCCATCGCAGCCACCGCATCGAAGTGCCGGATGCGAAGCGCGATGTCGAGCTCGGTCGGCCGCACGCCTGCACACAGTGCCACGCCGATCGCAGCGCCGCTTGGTCGGCCGACACGTTGCGCGCGTGGTATGGAGCGGAGTACGAGCGGCCTTCGTCGCGACCTGACGGCGCGGCGCTCGATGTTCCCGAGGCGCTCGCGTCGCTGCACAGCGGCGATGCCGTGCAACGCGCCGTGTACGCCTGGCACTTAGGCCGCACAGACTCGGGCGTCGCGCCGCGCGCGCGCGCCTTCGCTGTCGCGAATTTGCTCGTCGCGCTCGGCGACGGCTACGCCAGCGTGCGTTTCCTAGCGCGGCAGTCGTTGTTGCAGCTCGACGGCGAGCTGCAACTCGGTTGGAGCGAACAACTGCGCGCCTTCGACCATCTCGCGCCGACGGAACAACGCGTCGCGGCGCTGCGCGCGTTGCTCGGCGAATTCCGCGCGCACGTCAGCGCGCGCTGCGACGCGCCGAGCGCCGGCACGTTCGTGTCGAGCTCGTTCGCGATCGACATCGAGCGCTTGCGCGCCCTGCTCGACCTGCAGTCGGACCACGTCATCGGAATCGGAGAATGAACGAACTCGCCGTCACCAAGGCTCTGCGCACCGGCTGGATCCTGCTCGCCGTCTCGCTGCCGCTAGGGCTGACGCTCGAAGCGCTCCACGGCCTGAAAGTGCAGGTCTATCTCGCCGGCGAGATGCGCCGCGAGATGTGGCGGCTCGCGCACGCGCACGGAACGATCCTCGGCCTGCTGTGTTTGCTGTTTGCCGCGCTAGCCGAGAAGCACGTCGCAGCAAGCGCGCGCGCATCGACTTCGCGCAACCTGCGCGTCGGCGCCGTGCTGATGCCGCTGGGTTTTTTCCTGGGCGGCGTGTTGAACAGCGAGGGCGATCCCTCGCTCGGCGTGTTGCTCGTGCCGCTCGGTGGCTTGTTTTTGCTCGCCGGACTCGTCACCGCCGCGCGGGCCGCGCGGTGAAGTAGCGGCGTGCGTCGCTGCAGTAGCGCTAGCGAGTGCTCGAGCGACGGCGACGCGCGGAATCTCGACGGCTACACTGCGCCGCTCCGCTAGAGGTCCGAGAAGAGAGCTCATGTTCAAACGCATATTGATCGCCAATCGCGGCGAAATCGCGCTGCGCGTGGTCCGCACGTGCCGCGAGATGGGTGTCGAGACCGTCGCCATCTACTCCGACGTCGATCGCAAGGCGCTGCACGTGCGCATGGCGCATTCGGCGGTCGCGCTCGGCGGTTCCACGCCGCGCGAGAGCTATCTCGACATGGACAAAGTGATCGCCGCGGCGCTGTCGAGCGGCGCGGAGGCGATCCATCCGGGTTACGGCTTCTTGAGCGAGCGTTCGGCCTTCGCGCGCAAAGTCACCGAAGCGGGCCTCGTGTGGATCGGCCCGCCGCCCGAAGCGATCGACGCGATGGGCGACAAGATCACCTCGCGCCGCAACATGCAGCGCGCCGGCGTGCCCGTTGTGCCGGGCCTCGTCGATCCCGTCGATGACGTCGACGCGGCGCTCGTCGAGGCCGAGAAGATCGGCTATCCGATCGCGCTCAAAGCGGCGGCCGGCGGCGGCGGCAAAGGCATTCGCTTGGTGCGCGAAAAGAGCGAAATGGCGACGGCCTTCCGCACCGCGGCGGGCGAGGCGCTCGCGTCCTTCGGCGACGGCCGCTTGTACATGGAGCGCTACGTCGATCAGCCGCGCCACGTCGAAGTGCAGGTGCTCTTCGACAAACACGGCAACGGCGTGCACTACGGCGAACGCGAATGCTCGATCCAGCGTCGCCATCAAAAGCTGATCGAAGAGTGTCCGTCGGTCGTCGTCGATGACGCGCTGCGCGCGAAGATGGGTGAGATCGCGGTGCGCGCGGGCGCGGCGGTCGGCTACCAAAACGCGGGCACGGTCGAGTTCCTGTACTCGAAGGGCGACGTGTTCTT
>CAYHRR010000159.1:0-2600 GCA_964358875.1 uncultured Planctomycetaceae bacterium
CGCCGGCCGCCGCCACGCGAAACGCAGCGCGCATCGCGATCTCGGTCTTGCCGAAGCCGACGTCGCCGCACAGCAAGCGATCCATCGGCTTTTCGCCGCCGAGGTCTTCGCCGATGTCGCGGTCGGCCTGCGCTTGATCGACGGTGTCGACGTACGGAAAGGCGCCGATCATGTCGCGCACGAGCTCCTCGCTCGCGTTCCACGTCGGGCGTTTCTTCAACTCGCGCTTGGCCTGCACCTCGAGCAGATCGCCGGCGAGATCGAACAGCGCGCGCTCGACCTTTTCGCGGCGCTTGCGGAAGGACTGACCGCCGATCTTGTCGAGCGCGGGCGCCGCGCCGCCGCTGCCGATGTAGCGCTGCACGAGATCGATGCGCGTCGCGGGCACGTACAGCGTGACTTCGTCGGCGAACAGCAGGTGTAGGTGCTCTTCCTCGCCGCCGGCGCGCGCCATGCGCGCGAGCCCCTTGTAGAGCGCGAGCCCGTGCACGGCGTGAACGACGTAATCGCCGGGCTTGAGATCGAAAAACGACTGCAGCGCGCGCGTGCGGTGCATCTGTCGCGCGGGAGCGACGCGTCGCGCTCCGACGAGGCCGACCAATTCGTGATGCGCGACGACGACCGTCTTCAGCGCCGGAAAGCGAAAGCCGCGCGAGACATGCCCGACGCGCGTGTCGACGCCTTCGACGCCGCCGGCTTCGTCGAGCACCGAGATGAAGCGATGCTGCTCGGCCTCGGTGCGGCACAACACGACGACGCGCGTTCCGTCGGCGGTGGTCGCGCGCAGCAACTCGGGTGCTTGGCGAATGCCGCCCGACAAGGCCTGCACGGAGCGCGTGTCGAAGTTGATGTCCTTCGCCGGCAGGCTCTGCAGTTGCACGCGTCGGCGCGAGTCGAGCGCTTGCCGCAACAGCCCGAGCTCGCGTTGGTGCGACGCCGATTGAATCGACAGGCCGTGGCCACGATCTTCGAGGCGCAGCGGCTCGATTTCGACGAACACCGCGCCATGGGGGAGCAGCAACACCGGCGAGACGCCGCTGGAATCCTCGACGCCGCCGACGTCGCGCGCCAAGCACAGCGCGACGCGCTCCAACTTGTCGACGCTGCGCTGCTCGGCCGGATCGAAGGTGCGCAGGCTCTCGATCGCGTCGTCGAACAGCTCGATGCGCACCGGCAGATCATTGGCGAACGGAAACAAATCGAAGATGTCGCCGCGCAGCGAAATCTCGCCGGGCTTCTCGACCAGCGGTTGGCGCTCGTAGCCCGCGTCGACGAGGCGCTTCAGCAATTGCTCTGGACTGAGCTGATCACCGACCGCGAGCGTCAACGTGCTCGCACGCAGTTCATCGGGTTTCGGCAGGGGCTGCAGCAGCGCGAGCAGGCTCGCGACGAGCAACTTGGGCCGACGTTCGGCGGGACCCGCGAGCCGTTGCGCGACCTCGAGCCGCGCTCGCACGGCATCGAGATCGCTGCCGTCGAGCCGCTGCTTGCCTTGCGTTTCGCGCGCCGGAAACGCGAGCGCTTCGGCGCCGAAGGCGGCGAGGTCTTCGCACAACGCTTCCGCCTCCGGCTCCGTCGACGTGAGCGCGATCCACGGCACGCGCGCGCGGCGTGAAAGCGCGGCGAGCACGAGCGCTTGCGCCGCGCCCCACAATCCGCCGGCGGCGACCACGGGAACCGCGCCGAGCCGCCGCTCGAGCGCCGCGAGTTCGCGCAGCTCGTCCAACGCGCCGAGGTCGATCCCGGCGCTCGCCGTTTCCTTCGAAGCCATGGCCGACCGTCAGCCCGCGCGCCCGTCGAGCACGAGCATCGCTTCGTGGGCCGCCCAACGTTCCGCTTCCTTGCGCGTGCGGCCCCAGGCCGAAGGAAAGGCGCTCTCGCCGACGCGCGCGCGCACCAAGAACGCCTTGGCGTGGGCGCTGCCGCGGCTTTCGACGAGCTCGTAGGTCGGCAGCATCGACCAACGGCCTTGGGCCAAGTGCTGCAGCATTTGCTTGGGATTCGAGCCTTCGAGATCGCGCGTCGCGTTCTCGATCGGCGCGGCGAGCGTGCGCAACGCGAACTCACTCGCCGCGAGGTAGCCGCCGTCGAGATAGATCGCGCCGAGCACCGCTTCGTACAGATTCGCGAGCACCGAGCCCGGCAGCGCACGCCCGCGCATGCCGCCGCCGATGCGCGCGAGTTCGTCGAGCGCGAGCTCGCGCGCCGCGATCGCCAGCGTCTTGCGCGACACGACCGACGCCTTGAGCTCGGTCATCGCGCCTTCCGAAAGCTCCGGCACGCGCGCGAACAGCGCCTCGGCGATGATCAAGTCGAGCGCGGCGTCGCCGAGGAATTCGAGGCGCTCGTTGTCGCGCTCCGCGTGGGTCGAAGCGTGCGTGAGGGCGAGCTCGCGCAGCGCGGGGTCGCGAAAGGAATAGCCCACGGCGTGCATGCGGCGCGGAGCATAGCGGTCGAGGTTGCGCGGCGCGTCGCCGGCGCCGATCCGACCCAGTTCGCGAGCCCGTCGCGCGCTCGACATGAGACCGCGCCGGCCGCGCGACGTGCGAGCGCCGACGGCAGCGCGCGCGACGGCGTGAACTGGCGGCTCGAGCGCCGCA
>CAYHRR010000159.1:2700-7949 GCA_964358875.1 uncultured Planctomycetaceae bacterium
GCGGTCGGCTCAACGGTTTCGCTCAGGCGTTGAGCTGCTCTGCGCAACGTGCGAAAGCCGCGGCGTGTGCAATGTCCGGCGCAACGCACGCTCCGCAACTCGCGGCTCGAGCGCCGCAGCGGTCGGCTCAACGGTTTCGCTCAGGCGTTGAGCTGCTCTGCGCAACGTGCGAAGGCCGCGGCGTATGCGATGTCCGGCGCAGCGCACGTTGCATTGCGCGGTGCCTTGCGACGGCGCGCGTGATCGCACACACGCTCGCTTTCGACGAGCACGCTGCGAGCGTTCGCGCTCGTTTGCGCAACTTGGCGTTTTCAGCGCGCATTTCGAGCGAACCGCTTCGTTACTCGAGACGTTCGTGGCTCTAGACCGATCGCCTGCGCAGGCACGTCTCGTTTGTCCGAAAACCCCTGCCCCAATGGAGTCGCGCCGATGCAGGCCGCAGCTTCCAAGCTCGTTCGTTTCGTGCGCGGTGCGCTGCGCAATTCGCCATGGCTCGTGATTGCCGTCGGCGTGCATGCCATCGCGATCGTCGTGCTCACTGTCGTGCAACTTGCCGAAGAACCGCGCGTCGCCGTCGACGCCGGGTTCCGAGTCACGGCGCGGGCTCCCGCAGAATCCTTGGCGCCGATCGCGCCGGAGCCGGAGACGTTCATCCACGTCATTCCGCCGGCGGTCGAGACAGAACTCACGGCCTCCGAGACCATCTACACGCCGCAGGTCTTCGTCGACCCAGCGCTCGACTTGTCGCAAGAGGTCGGCGATCCGACGGCCGACGTCTTCGACGGGCCGCCGAATTTGCCCGGCGGGAGCACGAACATCGGCGTCGGCGACGGTCCGAGCCGGCGCGGTGAGGTCGGGGGAAACCCCAACTACGTCCAACGCAGCGGGCCGACGTCGAAGGGCAAGCCCGGTCGCGCGCCGTTGGGTTCCACGCTGCGCATCGAGGAGTCGGTGCTCGAAGGCCTGCGTTGGCTGTGCCGTCACCAACGCGACGACGGATCGTGGGGGCCGCGCGGCATGGAGGCGCTGTGCACGCCGGGCGAGCCGTGCATCGCTGCGGAGGCGTCGACGAACGCGAATTACGACGAGGGACTGACCGGACTCGCGCTGCTCGCCTTTCTCGGCGCGGGTCACGCGCACGATTCGAAGGTGTTCGTGATCGATACGCCGATGCAGCGTCGCTACGACCTCGGCCCGACGGTCAAACGCGGCCTGCAGTGGCTCGTCAAGCGCCAATGCGACGACGGTTCGTTCTGCGAGAGCGGGTACATCTACAACGAGGCGCTCGCGACGATGGCTTTGTGCGAGGCCTACGGCATGACGCGCAACCGCTATTGGAAACAACCGGCGCAGCGCGCCGTCGACTTCCTCGTGCGCGCGCAAAAACGCACCGCGGTCGACGGCTCACCGTGGGGTTGGCGCTATCGCTCCGCGGAGTCGATCGACAACGAGCACGCGGCGGACACGACCTATGCCGACGAGCGCTACGCGCGCGACATCAGCGAGTCGGACATCTCCGTGACCTGCTGGGCCGTGATGGCGCTGAAGTCGGCGCGCATGAGCAAGCTCAACGTGCCCGAAGACGCGTTGCAGGGCGCGCTCGCCTTCGCGCGTTCCGTTGCCGACGACCAGGGGCGCGCGGGTTACCTCGATCGTGCCGGCGCGGGACTCGCCGTCGGCGGCGTCGGTGAGGAATTCACCTACCACCTCGGCACGCCGACGGCGCTCGACATGCTCGTGCGCAGCTTTGTCGCGCGCGACCTGTCCGATCCCTTCCTCGCACAGGGTGCGCAGCATCTCGTGCGCGACCTGCCGAGCGTTTCGAAGGAGCGCCTGTCGGTCGATTACTACTACTGGTACCACGCCTCGCTCGCGCTGATTCAGTTCGACGGTGAGGCGAGTCCGCGCCACACGGGCGCGTACTGGAAGCCCTGGAGGCGCGCGCTCGAAACGGCGTTGGTCGCACTGCAACAGCCCGTGCGCAAGGGCGCGTGTTCGAGCGGTGCGTGGCTCGTCGACGATCGTTGGAGTCACGCCGGGCACGCGCTCTACAACACGGCGATCAACACCTTGACCTTCGAGGTCTTCAACCGCTATCCGAACGCGTTCGGCACGCAAGGCCTGGAGCTCGTCGACACCGAGTCGAGCGACGGCGCCGCCGGAGCCGAGGCGGCGGCAAAGTGATGTACGGAGCCAGGCTCCATCGTCAACTATTCGCGGCAGCGCCTTGGCGTTCCGCGCACCGTTCGACCGAATAGTTGACGATGGAGCCTGGCTCCGTATGAACGATTGGAAACCGCGTGCGCACGATCACTTGGTAGAGCCCGTCTTCGGCGGGCTCGATGCGCGTCACGATCGCGATCCGCACGCTGACGATGCTGCGTGCGAGCGCCGAGCGTCGCGCCGCTTGGCGATCGGCGTGCTCGTCGTGTTCGCCCTGATCGTCGCGCGAGCCGTGCTGCTGCTCGCGCGCTGAATCAGTCGTCGTGCGCGAGCTCGGATGCAGCCGCGCGATCGACCAGCCAGAGCAGTTCGCCGTTCGTCGGTTGAACACGGCGAACCGGATAGTGCGCCTGCGCCTCGTCGCCGCGCAACACCGTGCGCAGCATCGCGGCCTTGTCGACACCCGCCACCATGAACATCACGCAATGCGCGGCGTTGATCGCCGGCACCGTGAAGGTCACACGATGCGCAGCGAGCTTCTCGACCCACGTCGCGGCGACGAAGTTGCGTGTGTCCTCGAGCGCGGTCGTGCCGGGAAACAGCGAGGCCGTGTGTCCGTCGGCGCCCATGCCGAGCAGCACGACGTCGAAGCGCGGCACGTCCGTGGTGCGGAACGCGAGCGCGATTTCGCGCTCGTATTCGGCAGCGGCGGCCGTCGCGTCGGCTTCACCGCGCACGCGGTGGATCTGCGCACCCGGAACGCCGCCGCGCGCAAGCCAGGCCTCGCTCGCCATGCGAAAGTTCGATTCCTCGTGCTGCGGAGGAACACATCGTTCGTCGCTGAAGAACACGTGCCAGCGCGCGAAGTCGGCGCGTGCTTCGGCGAGCAGTCGGTACAAGAGGCGCGGCGTCGAGCCGCCGGCCAAGGCGATGCGAAACGCCCCGCGCTCGGCGAGCGCGCACTCGGCGCGTTGCAACACTTCGTCGCGCGCGCGCGCGGCCAATGCCGATGGATCGGCGAGCGACACGAGCTGAAGCCGGTGCGGCGTCATGGGCCGGGAGTCTAGGGCTCGAACGCTACTTGAGGATGTCGCGCCACGCGCGACCGTCGCGTTCGAGCAACAGCTCGGCCTCGCGCGGTCCGCTCGTGCCGGCGTGGTAGTTCGGAAAATTGCGCGGCGGCAGCGCAGACCAAACGTCGAGCACCGGATCGACGACCGCCCAGCTCGCTTCGACCATGTCGGCGCGTTGGAACAAGGTCTGATCGCCGAGCATGCCGTCGTACAGCAAGCGCTCGTAGCCCGTCGCCGGCAGCGAGCCGAAGTGCTCGGTGTAGTCGAAGTCCATCTCGACCGAGCCCAAGCGCAACGTCGCGCCCGGCACCTTGGCGCCGAAACTGAGCGCGATGCCTTCGTCGGGTTGGATGCGCAAGACCAGGACGTTCGGCGCGAGTTGGTCGACCGACGTGCCGCGGAACAGCACGAACGGCGGGCGCTTGAATTGGATGGCGATCTCGGTGACGCGCCGCGGCAAGGCCTTGCCGACGCGCAGATAGAAGGGCACGTCCATCCAACGCCAATTGTCGATGCCGAGCTTCATCGCCACGAAGGTCTCGGTGCTCGAGTTCGCGCCGACGTTCGGTTCGCCGCGGTACTGCGCAAGCAACTTGTTGCCGACTTGCCCCGCTGCGTACTGACCGCGCACGCTGCGCGTCAGCACGTCTTCGGGCGTGAAGGGTTGCATCGCACGCAGCGCCTTCGCTTGCTCGTCGCGCACGGCGTCCGCTTGGAACGAGATCGGCGGCTCCATCGCGACCAGCGAAATCAGCTGGAAGATGTGGTTGGGAACCATGTCGCGCAACGCGCCGGCGTTGTCGTAGTAGCCGCCGCGCTTCTCGACGCCGAGCGTCTCCGCGACCGTGATCTGCACGTGGTCGATGTAGCGCCGGTTCCACACCGGCTCGAAGATCCCGTTGGAGAAGCGGAAGACCATGATGTTCTGCACGGTCTCCTTCCCCAGGTAGTGATCGATGCGATAGATCTGCTCCTCGCGCAACACCTTCGCCAGTTGTCCGTTGAGCTCGCGCGCGCTCTTCAAGTCGCGGCCGAAGGGCTTCTCGACGATCACGCGTCGCCAGCGACCGCCGTCTTCGGTGCTCAAGCCGAACTCGTGCAGTTTGCGCGCGATCACCGCGAAGAACTCGGGCGCGGTCGCGAGGTAGAAGAGCACGTTGCCGTGCGTGCCGTGTTCGCGCTCGACTTCGGCGAGTTTCAGGGCGAGCTGCGCGTAGGCCGCGTCGTCGTCGAAATTGCCGCCGACGTAGTGCGTGCGCGTCGACAGCCAGTTCCAGATGTTCGCATCGAGCTCGCCGCCGACGTGCGCGTTCAACTCGTCGCCGAGATAGCCGCGATAGGCCGCGTCGGTGTATTCGCGCCGCGCGAAGCCGATCACGGCGAAGCTCGTTTGCAGCAGACGTTGGCGCGCGAGGTTGTAGAGCGCGGGCACGAGCTTGCGCTGCGTCAGATCGCCGGCGGCGCCGAAGATCACGACGCAACACGGCGCGGCTTGCTTGCCGCTGATCGGTACCGCGTTGCCGAGTCCGTACATGCTGTCCGGCGCGCGGCGCGCGGCCGTGTTGTCCGGCGCGCTCATTTCTTGGCGACCTCGACGTGGCCGCCGAACTTCTGGCGCATCGCGGACAGCACTTTCTCGGCGAAGGTGTGGTCCTGGCGCGAACGGAAGCGCGCGTACAAGGAAGCGGTGAGCACGTCGGCGGGCACGGCCTCTTCGACGGCCGCGATCACGGTCCAACGTCCTTCGCCCGAATCGGCGACGACGCCGGTGTAGTTGTCGAGCTGCGGCGATTCGGCGAGCGCTAGCGCGGTCAAGTCGAGCAACCACGAGCCGACCACGCTGCCACGCCGCCACAACTCGGTGACGTCGGCGAGGTCGATGTCGTAGCGCTGATCCGCCGGCAGCTTTTCGCTGTTGGCGCCCTTCAAGATGTCGAGTCCTTCCGCGTAGGCCTGCATCATTCCGTACTCGATGCCGTTGTGGATCATCTTCACGAAGTGACCCGCGCCGAC
>CAYHRR010000160.1:0-7926 GCA_964358875.1 uncultured Planctomycetaceae bacterium
CCGGTGGCGAGCGAGTCGTCTTCGTACGCCGCGACGAGCGCGCGCTCGCCGTCGAGCGCGACGCCTGAACCAAAACCCGCCCACTGCTCGGCCGATGTCGCCGTCAACTCGAAGGTGACGCCGAACGTCGCGCCGCTTCGTTCGAGCAAGTAGGCCGCGCCGGCGCTGCTCGCCGCGTAGTTGGCGCCGTAGTACTCACCGACGAGCAGGCGCGCGCCCTCCAAGTCGACCGAGGCCCCGAAGGCGTCGCTGTCCTGCCCGCTGATCGACGCGACTTTCTGCGCCTGCGTCCAGCCCAGCAAGCCGTGCGTGAACACGTACAGCGAGCCGGAATCCATGACCGCTCCGTGGTCATCGGCCGGCGCGCCGACGACCAGCGTGTCGCCTTCGAGATCGAGCGCAGAACCGAACAGATCGTTCGAGCGATTGTCCGCCGGAACGATCTTGTTCACCTGCGACCAGGTCGAGCCGCTGCGTTCGAAGATGTAGACCGAGCCGCCGTTCGCCGCCGTCGGATGGTTGTCGCTGTGCGCGCCGACCGCGATGCGGTTGCCGTCGAGCGCGAGGTCGAAACCGAAGTAGTCGAAGCCCTCGCCGTCGTTCGGTTCGAAGCGCGCCTGTTGCGTCCAACCGTTCAGGCCGTGGACGAAGACATAGGCGGCGCCGGCGCCGTAGTGCGGATCGCGCGGAGCTCCGCACGCGATCGTGTCGCCCTGCAGCGCGACGGAGAAGCCGAGCACCTCGTCGACGGTGGTGCCGGTGCCCGTGATCCGCGCGCTCTCGGTCCATTGCGTGCCGCTGCGTTCGAAGACGTAAAGCGCGCCGACGACGCCGGGCCCCGATCCGAGCGCACCGCGCGCGCCGACGACGATGCGCTCGCCCTCGATCGCGACCGAGCTGCCGAACCAAGTGTCGGCCGGGTTGGAAGGAGTCAAGGTCGCCTGCAAACTCCAGCCACTGACGCCGCGCACGAAGACGCGCGCCTCGCCCGGCGTGCTCGACGAGTTGTAGGGCGAGCCGACAACGGCCGTATCGCCCGCGAGAGCGACATCGATGCCGAAGCCGATCGACTGCGTCGTGGCGGCGCCGAGGAGCCGTCCGTCGCGCACGGTGACGGTCGGTGCTTGCGCGCGCGCGGAGGCGGCGAGTGCGAGGAACGCAAAGGGGGCGATGAGATCGAGGTGCATGGGAACTCCTGCCAGGGAACGAACCATAGACGAGAGCAGCGATTCGAGGCGCGCGACTCGACCTGCCGGATCGAGACACCGCCGCGCGCTGCGTGAACAGGTGCGCTCACCTAGCTTCCGCCGCCGAGGTGGTCACATGTCGTTGTCGTCGCCGGTCGGTGGCGCGCACGCACCGGCCCTGCGGGTCCCATTTCGATGCGCGTCCACATGACCTCGAGCTGCGCGGAGAGGCGGAGGGCGGCACTGCGCGGCGTCAACTTGGGTACAGGCTCACCTGATGCTCCGGCACGGATCAACCCCGTTCCGTGGCCGACGGCAATTGCGTAACACGTGTCGCTGCCGCATCTATTTCGTTGAACCGCGCTATCGATCGCTCGCGCGCCACTCGGCCGTGCAGTCCCGCAATCCCGACCGAAGTAGGCAGAGCACGCGGACATCTGGCGATCCGGCGAGACCCGAATTCTCGATCCACCAGTCGCAGCTAGTGCCGGAGCGCGCCACGTCGAAGGTGTCGTGCAACTCGAAGCCGAGCGCGCGCAGGATGCTCGGGGCGAGCGCGACTCGAGTCGGACAAGTGATGACGAGTTCCCCGCTTGCTGAGCGATAGGCTTCGAGCCGCTCACCAGGCATCACCGGAAGCACCCGCACCGCACGACCTTCCAAGTCCTCGATGCCTACGTTGTGGGCGACTGGAACCGCAACGGTCTCAGGACCAGTCTCGTTATCGAAACGCACGGACATGAGCACGGCATCGCAGTCGTGTCGTCGCCTTGCCTTCGGAAGTTCGCGCACGATGAAGCGGGCACCGCTAGACGACATCGCTGAGTCGTAGATCTCTAAACAACTCGGTACTCGAACGAGGTCGACGTGCGCGATCCGGGCACGATCGACTTCGAGCGAAAGCGCGATGTCGCCCGCGCTCACGGCCGGAAAACTGAGTTGTGGCGGCTCGACGCGCAGCGTGGGTCTGGGAATCGAGACGGAGAACGGCAGCGGAACCGACCTTCCGTCGTCCAACTTCAGGAGCAGCGCAACGTTGGCTTCGCCGACGCGCTTCCGCATGGGTTCCATCCTGAATCGCAGGTCCACTCCATCGGGCGGCACGAGCAACGGCAGGCGCGTCTCGCATGCAATGCCACAACCCAGCGGGACGGCCTCGATCCGCACGGGCTTGTCACGAATCGATCTCACGCGAATCGAGCCGACTCCTGTGCGTGATTCGTCGACCTGTTCAATCTGCAATACCGGCGCGGAGAACCGGATTGGACTGGCCATCTCGCGAAGACACCACGATTCGAAAGACGCATCCGGCTTTCGAGTTGTCGTGCTCGCTCCGCACTTGCGACACGCGCCAATGACCGACGCCGGTTCGTTCGCTTCGTCGATCGGGGCGAAGTCCACCGGCGGCGCATGTTGCACTCGTCCGGCCGCGCGGAAGAACCCCGGAATCTCGAAGCCCGTAGCGAATTCGTGTGAGTGCGCGGCAGATCCCGTGTCCGCCACGATGCTCACTTCGACCCCGATCCGCCGAAGTGCGGCTAGCTCCGAGTCCGACAACGGGCCCTGAGTCATCCCAAGCACGATGAGACACGCGACGATCATCTCGTTCCCCTTCGTCGAATCACAATCCAAGCGGCCGTGGCCAGGCCGAACGCAACCACGACAAATATCCAAATGGCGCGCGATGTCGCCGAACTCGCCTGCTCGTCCGTGTTCTCGAGCTGCCGCTTCGGAGCTGGTGCCGGCGGCAACGCGGCGGGATCGACTTCGGATACGGCAGCGACCTCGTGCTCCGGTACGGATTCGGAGACAGCGCCGCTCGCGTCCCACGTCAAGGCTTCGGCGAGCAACATCCTTCGATCGGTTCGGACACTTCCTACGCTGCTGGACTCCCCGCGAGCATCGAGCACTTGCGTGCCCGGCTCGAGAATCAACTTGTTTGGGGATTCACGATCGAGTTCCACTCGTGACCAAACCGACACTTCGCGCAACTCGCCCCGTTCTCGAAACGTCTCCACGATGATCGATGGCAGAGATCGACCCGTGCGCGAATCCAGGCGCCAATCCGCGAAGCTCAGGGTTCTTTCCGTGCCATCCGCAGCACGCAAATCCACACGTGTGGACTCATGTGTATTCGAGCGCGTCATCGTGATTCGTCCCGTGGTGCCGAACTCCCCACGAAGGGTCAGTTCGCGCGCGTCCGTATCGGCCGCCATCGGGAGCGGCGTCTCCACGACAACCGGCCCGAAACGCGGCTCGAGTTGCCCCTGAAGCCAGTAAATCCAATTCGGAATTGGACTGCCGCAGCACATCAACACGGAGTCGTGTCCGCTCCCAAGGGTCGATAGCAGTGACGCCGTTTCTCCACGGCAGATGTCGTAGTAATCGAGCCTGCGCCGGGCTGAGTAGAATTCCGACTCTCTGTCGCGGGCGCGACATACTTCCTCGACCGCAATGGCCCCCGCCGAGCCGGCGACGCTCACGATGCCGTCGCGGATGGATACCGGCGCTTCCACTTGCGCAGCGAACTCGACAGAACGGAACCGAAATGTCGCTTGCCATCCAACCCAGTCGCATGCGACCTGCAACAGCGACGACGCGAGGCCGCGTGTCGCGAGCGTGTCCTCAACTCTCGCATCCGAGAGCCGGCCGCCTGCTACTGACGTCGCCGACAGCAGCAGTAGACACGGCAGTGGAAACCGCACTAGCGGACCTAAACAACGCTGGCGCGCGGGGGAGCGACTCGCCCCCCGCGCGCAGTCATTCGATCGGTCCTTGCCGACGATCGTCATGCGCCGACTCTCAGTTGAAGCAATCCGTGAAGTCTTCGTAGGCCGTGCGGTACGGGAGTCCATACGAAGTGCACCGCCACGTCGTCGGATCTTGAGGGTTCACGTGGTTGCACGGACAGTGCCGACAGATCTTGGTCGGCCGGCTCACGACCTCGAACGTGCACTCGATTTCAACCCCGCCACACGACGCCGCGATGTACGTGATTCCGTTGCACTTGTCGGCGCACGTGTCGCCGGGACACGCAGCGTCGCAGGCGGAAGCCGGGGGCGCCGATCCCGACGCCTGGAGCGGCGTGCAGACACCGTGGGACTGCGGAAGAACCGTCGCGAAAGCGTTTAGCGAGAACGCTGCGACGAACGACCCGAACAATATGACTGCCACTGCGATTCGGTGAGTTTTCACGTGAGCCTGTTTCCTCGGTTGGGAAGTGGTTTCGAATTGAACCACCGGCTTGGCCACGACTCGGTCGAGTCGCGCGCCGCCGGACTACGGTTTGAGCGCTCGCAAGCTGCAGTGCTCCAAATCGAAGTAGAACGGTGGGAACGGTCGGGCGTCGGTCTCGCTACTTCCCCACTCCAACGCTGTGCGCGAGACGCGGCGGTGGGCCGACGAAACGCCCTCGAGCCCAACACCACTGCACTCGACGACCTCGAACGGATTTTGGCCCACCAGTCCGAGGACTTGCGGCGCGACGAGCGTGCCGCTCCACTCGATGACGAGGGGCTCGCCGGCGTCCTGACGCGATGCATCCGTGTCGATTACACCGGTAACTACCCATGTGGGTTCGCCGGACTCTCGCACGGGCGGAACCATCTGGAAGTAGTTTCGGCCGGGGAATATCGTCATCGGCCGACTTTCGCCGCCGACCGGAACCCGAATCAACGTGAACGCCGAGCTCACTGCGGTCGGTAGATCGAGTGGAACCAGCACAAGATCCGCATCTCGGTCGAGCCGCCGAAAGTTGAGCCGCACGTGCACCGACGCACGACGACGGCTGAGCAGATCCACAGATGCCGTTCGGTCTGCGCCAACGCCGCTCAAGCCCCAGTGGACGAAACTCGTGTCCGGCGCTTTCAACTGAACGCCGATGCCTCCGCCCTCAAATGCGTCCAACTCGACATGACCCTCGGACCGATTGAGTGCAACGTTCGTGGCGTTGCTGCGCTTCGCGATCGGATCACCGGTGAAGACCGAGGCCTGCCACCCGATCGGAGCGTCGCTCCAGTCGAGACGAACACGCGATTGTTGGAGCGGCTCCAGGTCAATCGGGCCGTGTCGTCCCACGCCGCGCCGAAGTTGAGCCGCCTGCGATACGCGCTGTCCATCGCGTTCGAGCCAGAGCGTGCACTGCACATTCGCAGGCCTAGCGATCGACCAGCGACCGGCTGACACGGGCTCGCTATCGACGGGGCCGCTCGAGAACTCCGAGCGCGCGCAGATCACGAGTTCACCTTTGCCGTCCAGCGCACGCGCGACCTCGCCCCAGTACTCGGCGAACTCGGGATGCGGACGATCGACCAGGAATTCTCGATGCACATCGGCTCCCTCGGAAGGATCGAGGAGGATGTCCAATCGAGCTTCCTCCGATGCTTGCGCGTCGACGAGGTCCTCCAACAGCAAGTGCAGTCCGCGGGGAAGCGCGTGGAAGGCGCAGCGACCGTCGGCGTCGGTGAGCGTGTCGAGTTGAACGGGCTTCATCAGCACCATCTCGCTCGTGCGCATCACTGCTATCGAGTAACTCAAACGAAGTCTGCGGCCGGCGACCGGCGCGCGTGAATCGGCGTCGAGTGCTCGAACCGTGAGAGTCGCCCCGCTCGCGAGATACAAGTCCAGTCCCTCGAGTGCGTTCCCTTCCGGGAGGACACAAGTGACGGAGTTCAGCACGGTTTCCGCACTCGTGGCCTCGATGCGCCACGTGCCGGGAGGAAGCTCGTCGAATCGGTACTCACTTCGCGTTCGATCCACCACCGCCAACCGCGTCGGTCTGGCATCGGTAGCACCAGGCGCGACCTTCTCGGCATGCGCGCGGACGACGAGGGATTCCGGCACTCGTGCCACACCATCGATATGTACGACCCCGCGGACCACCGCATGCAGACGCGTTTCGTCCTGCAGGACGAGTTCGACATCGTGATCGACCGACTCTTCATCGGAAAACCAACGCCCTGCCTTTCGATGGAGATCGGAGGCACGCGTCTGTACCGCTGGAAATCCTGGAACGACCGCGGTGATGACGGCCTCGTGAGTCTGGATCGGTAGCTCTATTGTCGTGGTCGCTCCGGAAATTGACACGTCGCGCTGCTCCGCCTTCGGATCGACCTCGACTCCGATCCGGCCGAACAGGCAATCGATCGTGCCCGCTAACGCCGGCTGTCCGGCCATGTCCTTCACGGACACATGAAGCCGAACCACGGGCACGGGACGGGCCTCGGATACGACTCGATCGGATTGCGGCGCGACATCGACGGGCGCTTCGATCCGTGCGACGGTGCCGGATTCGAGCACGGGCGCATCGTTGGGTTGGACATCCCCTTCATTTCGAATTTCCGGTGCCTTCGCCGCCGGGAGATCTGCCGGAGGACTCGGCGACCGAAGCCTCCACGCTGCCAGCGCGGCTATCGCAACAATGCACGCTGCTAGGACAGCAACGAACGCAGTGCGGTTCTTGTCAACGATTTTGAGACGCATGATGTTTGAGATCAGCGAGCGGCCCAGTTCCGGGGGACATGCCCGCCCGTGCACAGAGCCGCCGCTGTTCGATCGAGGTCACTCGACGTACGACGGCGATTGTCCGTACCCCCTAAACCAACCCCAAGTGTGAGCGAGCGCGTGGACCGTACTTGGGGACATGGTCACCAGGAAGCTCCGGACGATCGACGTATAGGCGGATGTCCTTCAGCGGATACCCGTTGAAGTGCTCGGGCGGTTCCATTCTGTCGATGAATCGCTCTTTTCTCTCGGTCGTTCGGCGCGGGACGGCGCTTGCGGGCGCGGCGGTCGAGCCCAACACAAAGATTTTCGGGATTCCTGCGACTGCGGACGGGAGGAGCGACACGAACACGGCACGTGAACACGTCGAACCAATTCGAGCCGCCCTCCGACCGGCAGGTCCAGGGCGGCGCTCCGTCTACGGATGGCGCCGGTGGAACCGTGCCCTGCGCCTGCGCCGGCAAAGACATCCGCATCGGCGGGCCGGCACACCCGTGCGCACCGAGTGTGCCGTCGCAGGCCGAGGCGCTGGTCCTTATGCGCGAGTGGCCGACCGCTGCGCATGCCGACCGCGAGCTACTTCTTGCCGACGTGGATCCGGCGCCACACTGTCCGGCGGATCCGGACATCGCCGAGCACGAGGCTGCATGCCGGCGCGCACACGACGCTTCGCTGCGGCGGATTCGAACCCAGGTGGGCGTGGTGCTTCGCCGCTCCCACGATGCCGAGGATTTGCTTCAGGACGCGTGGATCGTGCTGCTCAGCGATTCGTCTCGTTCCATGGACGGGGGCGACGGCAACTTGCGGCGTCGGCTGTTTGCGATAGCTGAGCTGTGCCTGCGTACGGCAGCGCGCCGCGCTAGTGCTCGACGCAACGACGTGGGCGAGGATTCGGACCTCACCCAGACTTCGGACGGCGACGCGACAGCAAGTCGGGTCGACGACGAAGAGGGCGCGAATGGGCTCCGCCAAGCAATGCAGCGACTGTCCGAGCGCCAGAGACGCTTCCTCGAGCTCCGCTACTGGCACGACCTCGGGTTCGAGGAAGTTGCAGCGGCGCTCGGACTTCCGACCTCGGACGCGGCGTACACGCTGCATCGGCGCGCGCTGGAAGCGCTGCGGCGAGCCCTTTTGACGCCGCGACAAGCGACCGGCGCACCGCTCGATCGCCTCGTCACAAATGCGCCACCCCGAAGCGCCACCCCGAAGCGCCACCCCGAAGCGCCACCCCGAAGCG
>CAYHRR010000161.1:0-7913 GCA_964358875.1 uncultured Planctomycetaceae bacterium
GCACGCTGGTGGGCGTCGGAAGTTCGACGGTGAAGTAGAACTCGCTGCCGCGGCCCTCGGCGCTGTCGAAGTCCAACGCGCCACCCATCATTTCGACGATGCGTTTGGAGATCGCCAGCCCCAGCCCCGTGCCGCCGTACTTGCGCGTCGTCGAGCCGTCGGCCTGGCTGAAGGACTGGAACATGCGCGAGCGCGCGCTCTCGGGGATGCCGATGCCGGTATCGCGCACCGACATGCGCAGCGTGACCGCGCCGGGCTTGCAAGCGACGCAATGAACGCACATGACGACCTCACCGGTCGCCGTGAACTTGACCGCGTTGCTGCACAAATTGAGCAGCACTTGGCGCATCCGACCGGGATCTCCGGAGACGATCTCGGGCACGTCGCCGCCGAACTCGACGTTGAGCTCGAGCCCCTTGGAATGGGCCTTTTCGGCGACCAGGTCGAGCGCGCTCTCGACCATCTCGCGCAACTCGAAGTCGATCACCTCGAGCGAGAGCTTGCCGGCCTCGATCTTCGAGAAGTCGAGGATGTCGTTGATGATCGTCATCAACGCCTCGCCCGACGTGCGCACGGTCTCCGCGAACTCGCGTTGCTCGCTGGTCAGCGGCGTGTCGAGCAGCAGGCCGGTCATTCCGATCACGCCGTTCATCGGCGTGCGGATCTCGTGGCTCATGTTGGCGACGAACTCGCTCTTCGAGCGGCTGGCGCGTTCGACCTCGACGATGGCGAGGTCGAGCTGTGCATTGATCCCAACGATCTGATCGATCTGGCGGCGCAGGGCGCGTGCGATGCCGCCGCCCAGGACGAGGAACACGCCCAGGCCGAGCAGGCTGACCGTCAACAGGACGATCCACACGTTGGCGAGCAGCGCTTCGCTGCGCGCGGCGAGTCCGACGGAAGCGGTGCTGCGTGCGTCTTCGAGTTGCTTGCACACGCGATCGAACTCACCGAAGCACTGCGTCGCGCGTGCCGCGAGGGCGTCGTGTGCTGCGCGCAGGTCGAACCGCGTTCGGCACAGCATGTACAGGCCGCCCGCGCCCGGCACGACGGTCTGATGTTCCGCGTCGAGCGCGTAGCCGCGACCGAACAGCAACTGTTCGAGCTCCTCGATGTCGCCGATTTTCAGCGGAAAGGCGCCGCGCTCCGTCGACGTCACGGTGCCGGCTTCGATCAAGTGCCGCACTCGTGTGAGCGCCGGCGAGAGCTGGTTGTCCTTGATGTTGGTGAGCCGGTCGACGTTCTCCACCGACGCGAGTCGATCGCACAGGATCGTCAGGTCCTGGAGTTCGATCTGAACCTGCGAGGTGTCGGCCGCCGTCGTCAGCTCACCGACGATGTGCCGCGCGATCCCGTCTTGATCCGCGCCGCTCGCCGAGCGGTAGCGGCGCAACTGAACAGCGTTCGCCAGTCGACGCCGTCCGTCCGCGCTCTCGACCGCCGCGCGCATGCGCAGCAGCGACGTCTCCACCTCGTGTCGTTCGAGCTCGAAACGCTCGTCCGTCTCGCGCACTGCGGAGCTCCAGCGCACGGCGTCGCGTGAGATGTCGCGCAGATGTTCGGTTTGCTCGACGATCACATGGGAATCGGGCGCGGCCGACTGGGAGCGGAAGACGGCCACGATCTCGGGCGTGAAGCGCGCGAGCTCTTCGATGGCCGTCGTGGAGTCGGCGTCCGGCTCGCGCGCGAGCAGCGTCCGCAACTCGGCGCGCGCCGTGTCGATGCGCTCCTCGACATCGTGCACCACCGCGCTCTCCTGCGCCGCCAACGCGCGCGTGGCGGCGCCGTCCTCGCGGATGCGTTGCAGCGAATAGCGCACGAGCGCGGCCGTGGCGATGCCGGCGCAGATCCCGAACAGCGTCAGTAGCCAGACGAGTCGTGTCGGGCGCCGAACGGCGAACTCATTGGTGGCGGAGGTCATGTCGCGTCCCGCTGTGGGATCACGGACGCAGCTTGACCCAGTCGAAGGGGACGAGTTTGCCGTGCTCGATCACGGTCGGCCAAACCTGGTGGCAGGCCTGGTGGATGTCCGGTCCGAGCTCGAGTTGCACGCCGAGCCCGATTTCGAAGCGACCGAGGCCGAGCAGAGCGTCGACGATTTGCTCGCGTCGCGGCGCGCCGTCCAACGTCGCCAGCGCGCGGCAGAAAATGCGCCCGGCTACGTAGCCTTCGAGCGAACCGAAGGAGGGTTGCGCCTTGGGATCGAGCGCGGCGAGCGCACGGCGATACTCCTTCACGATCGGCAGATCCGAGTCGTAGTGCGGCACGACCTGCGTCACGATCACGCCCTCCCCGGCGTCGCCGAGAGCGTCGGCCAGCGAGGTGGCGCCGACGAACGACACGTTGAGGAACAGCGCTTGGAAGCCGACCTCACGCGCTTGACGGATGAATTCGGCGCAGGGCTTGTAGCTGCCGACCATGATCACCGCGCGCGGCGCGGGCTCGGCGACCATGATCTCGGCGAGCGCGCTCTCGACGACGACGGTGTTGCGCTCGTAGCGCCCGTGGGCGACGGACGAGTCGTTCGGCAGACCGTGGCGCTTGAGGGCCTCGATGCCGCCGCTGAAGCCGGCGTCGCCGTAAGCGTCGCGTTGCGTGAAAAACGCGACTTCGCGCGGCGCAAGCCCCGCTGCGAGCAGCGCGTCGACCATCGCTGCGGTCTCCTCCGCGTAGCTCGCGCGGTAGTTGATCACGTTGCGATCGGCGGGATTCTTGCGCAGCACACCCGCGCCCGTGAAGGCTCCGAAGAACGGCGTGTTGGTCTGGTTGACGATCGGAAGCGCTGCGACCGCGGTCGGCGTGCCGACGTTCCCGATCACGGCGAGCACTTGCTCCTTCTCGATCAGCGTGCGCATGTTGGGAGCGCAGCGCTCGGGTTCGTAGCCGTCGTCGAGCGCGATCAAGTTCAGCGGCGGGGCGGCAGGCAGCGCCTGGTTGCGTTCGGCGAAAGCAGCCTCGACGCCGATGCGCATGTGCAGTCCGAGGTCCGCCGCGGGCCCGCTGAGCGCGGTCGACATGCCGATCGCAAGCGGGCGCGGCGCATCCGAGCCGTTGCCGGGCGTTGCAAACGACGCGAGCGCGACGAGGCCGGCGACGGCCGCCATGGCGTGGGCGAGCGATCTCGGCCTGCGCCGTTGATCGCGAGTCGTGCAACGATGGACGGCGACGCGGGAAGCGCGAGTCATCGGAATGTGCATGGCGAGGGGATCCTTCGCACTGTGTGCGGGGCAAGGGGGAACTTCGTCGCATCGACCCGCACTCGCACGCGACTTGAGCTTCGGCGCGGGGCTCGGTGCGGCGCGTCGAGCCGGCGCGAGCTGCGCGCGTCGGACGCAACGACGTTCCTGCACGCCCCGCGTGCTGTCGAACGCACCGGATCGTCCACGCTCGAAGGCGCTCCGACGTGCCGCCGCGTTCCTGGCGACGCTGTCGGGACGGCGGGTAGACTCTTCGGCCCTTTGAATCCCGGTGGACGCGTCCAAAGGGCGGCCCGCACGGGACTTCAGGTCTCCAGCCGGATGGAGGCCGGGACGATAGGACGTGTCCGCGAATCTGATCGCCCGCCGCAGCGGGAATTTCCTTCCGACCGACCCGAGCCAAACGCCGCCCGTGACATCGCTCTCCAACTTGGTTGACCCGTCGCGCCGCGTGGCCGACGGAGCTCGGCGCTGCGCCGCCATCGCTGCCCTCGCAACGCTGCTTGCGACAGGCGCCTTCGCAGCGTCGACGAGCGTTCCGTTCGCCTACATCGGGCCGGGCGCGGGCATCGCCGCCGCCGGATCGGTGATGTTGCTCGCCGGCACCTTCTTGATGGCGATCGGCATCGTCCTGATCTGGCCGATCAAGGCCGTCGTGCGGCTCGTCACGCCGGGCAAGCACGGTCCGCAGAAGTTCAAGCGCGTCGTCGTCATCGGCTTCGACGGCATGGACCCGGAACTCGCGCGCCAATACATGCGCGAAGGGCGCATGCCGGTGCTGAAGCAGCTCAGCGAAAGCGGTTGCTTCTATTCACTCGAGACGGCGTGTCCTTCGATCTCGCCCGTCGCTTGGTCGACCTACGCGACCGGCGTCGACGCCTCGCGCCACAACATCTACGACTTCCTCACGCGCGATCCGTGCTCGTACATGCCGGTCTTGTCGAGCGCCGAGACGCTCTCGCTGCCCAAGACGCTGAACCTCGGCTTCGCCAAGCTGCCCTTCGGCACCGAGGCGGTGTACCGCGTGCTCCAAAAGAGCCAGCCCTTCTGGAAGCTGCTCGGCGAGGCGCGCGTGTGGTCGTCGATCATCCGCGTGCCGATCACCTTCCCGCCGCAGAAGTTCAAGAACGGCACGCTGCTCAGCGGCATGTGCGTGCCCGACATCCAAGGCACGCAGGGCTCGTTCTCGTTCTATTCGACGAAGGCGCGGCCGGCGGGCACGCACATCGGCGGCCAGCAATACCAAGTCGCACGGCGCGGCAACGTCATCGAGTCGAAGCTGACCGGACCCGGCGGCAAAGACGGGCCGATGAAGTGCGCCTTCAAGGTCGAACTCGACGACGCGAAGCAGCGCGCGAAGATCACCGTCGGCACGGAGACAGTCGAGGTCGGGCCGAAGGAGTACACGCCGTGGATGGTCGTGCCCTTCGAGAAGATGACCGGCATCGCGCGCCTGTACATCCAGACCTGGGAGAAGGACGCCTTCGAGCTGTACGTCACGCCGATCAACATCAACCCGGACGATCCGGTGATGCCGATCAGCCACCCGTTCGTGTACTCGATCTACCTCGCCAAGATGAACGGCCAGTACGCGACGCTCGGACTCGCGGAGGACACTTGGGCGCTCAACGAGCGCGTGATCGACGAAGAGGCCTTCCTCAAGCAAGCGTGGTTGATCTGCGAAGAGCGCAAGCAGCAGCTGTGGAGCGTGCTCGACAAAACGAAGAAGGGCTTCGTCACGGTCGTCTTCGACACCTCCGACCGCATCAGTCACATGTTCTATCGCTTCCTCGATCCGTCGCACCCGGCCAACAGAGGCCGCAGCGCCGAGGAATTCGCGAAGTACAAGGACACGATTCCCGACACCTACGCCGCGATGGACAAGCTCGTCGGCGAGCTGCAAGTGAAGCTCGGCGACGACCCGAAGACCTGTTTGATGGTCATCAGCGACCACGGCTTCTGCAACTTCCGGCGCGGCGTCAACCTCAACACTTGGTTGAAGGAGAACGGCTACCTGTTCTTGAAGGACGGCGCCGAGACCTCGCCCGATTGGTTTGCGAAGGTCGATTGGTCGCGCACGCGCGCGTTCACGCTCGGGCTCACGGGCGTGTTCATCAATCGCAAGGGGCGCGAGGCGCACGGCATCGTCGAGAAGGGGCCGGAGATGGACGCGTTGTGTCGCGAGCTGAAGACCAAGCTCGAAGCGCTGCGCGATCCGCTCGACGGCCAGCCGGTGATCAAGGAGACCTTCATCACCAAGGAAGTGCACAGCGGTCCCTACGCGGACATGGCCCCCGAGTTGTTGATCGGCTACCACCGCGGCTTCCGCCATGCCTGGGACTGCGCGACGGGCGCCGTGTCGAAGCAAGTGTTCACCGACAACGCGAAGTCCTGGTCGGGCGACCACTGCGTCGATCCGCGCCTGGTGCCCGGCGTGTTCTGGTCGAACCGCAAGATCAACACCGAGAAGCCGCGCTTGATGGACATGGCGCCGACGGTGCTCGACATTTTCGGCGTGCCCGCGCCCGCCTACATGCAAGGCAAGTCGCTGTTCGGCGAGCGCGCGCCGAACGTGAGCGCGCCAAAGCAAGCGAAGGCCAAGGTGGCGCCGTGAATTGGCGCGACGCAGCCGGATGGTCAGCGCTCGCGACGTTGTTCGCGGGCGTGCTCGTCGCCGTTCCGCGGCGTGTCGCGCCGCCGCCCGGCGCAGGCCCGGTGTTCGTCGCTGACGCGGTCAAGTTTCCGCGCCTAGTCGTGCTCGGCATCGACGGACTCGATCCGGAAATCCTGGTCGAGACGATCGGCAAGTACCCCGAGCGCATGCAGAACTTCGCGCGCCTCGTGCGCGAGCAGGGCGTGCATTCGCTCGGCACATCGACGCCGCCGCAATCGCCGGTCGCGTGGTCCAACTTCATCACCGGGCTCAATCCGGGCGGCCACGGCATCTTCGACTTCCTGCACCGCGACCGCGTGACGCGCGGCATGATCCCGTCGACTTCGGTGACCGAGCACGCCGGCGCGATCGAGCTGTTCGGCGATTGGAAACTGCCGACCGGCGGCGCGTCGCGCTCGAACCGCACCGGCACGGCCTTCTGGACGACGCTCGCCGAGCACGGCGTGCCCTCCGATATCTGGCGCATGCCCGCGAACTTCCCGGTCGAGCCGGGTTTGGGCTGGTCCTTCAGCGGGATGATGACGCCGGCGCTCGACTCGGCCTACGGCGAGTGCACGCTGTACACGACGCGCTCCTCGGTCAAAGCGCTGGCCGGCAGCGCGCGCGTCTCGACGATCACGTTGCTGCAGGACGGCTCGGCCTACACGACGATCTCCGGCCCGCCGAACAGCTTCAAAGACGGCGATCCCGCGACGACGGTGCTGCTCAAGATCCATGTCGACCGCGAAGCGCGCGCAGCGGTGCTCGACGTCGACGGGCAGGTGCTCGTGCTCGAGCCCGGCGAGTGGAGCGACTTCGTTCCCGTCACCTTTCAGATGTTGCCCGCGCAGATGATGAGCGTCGGCGGCATCGTGCGCTTCTACCTGCGCTCGATCGAACCGGAGTTCGAGCTGTACGCGTCGCCGGTCAACATCGATCCGGCCCTGCCGATCGCGCCGGTTTCCGAACCGACTTCAGCGAGCGCGGAAGTCGCCGATCGACGCCACGGCATCGGCCCGTTCTACACGCAGGGCATGCCCGAAGACGTCAACGCGCTGAAGAGCGAAGTGATCTCCGTTCCGGAGTTCATGCAGCAAGCCGAGCTCGTGCAGGACGAAGGCGAGCGCATGCTCGAATTCGCGCTCGAGCGCTACGCGGCGAACACCGAAGGCGGGATGTTGTTCTTCTACTTCTCGGGCGTCGATCTGTGCGGCCACATGATGTGGCGTCACGCCGACACGCAGCATCCGCAGCACGACGCGTCGCTCGCTGCGCTCGATTCATCGTGGTGGTCGCACCGTCCGGGCTCGACTTGGAAGGACGTGGTCGCGGACCTCTACATGGAGATGGATCCGGTCCTCGGCTTGGTGCGCGCGAAGATCGGCGCGGACGCGACGTTGATCGTGATGAGCGACCATGGCTTCGCTCCGTACTACCGCCGCGTCGGTCTCAATCGCTGGCTGTACGACAACGGCTATCTCGTGTTGCGCGAAGGCGTCGCGCCCGAGCTCGACGAGCGCGATCCCGCGTTCAGCAAGGTCGGCGTCGCCGAATTCACCAAGCGCCCGAGCGACCTCGCGCCCGAAGCGACGTGGCCGCTGCGCACGCAAGTCGATTGGTCGAAGACGCGCGCCTACGGCATGGGCTTCAACGGTCTCTACCTCAATCTCGCGGGACGCGAGCAGGACAACCCCGACACGCTGGACGACGACGAATCCGGCATCGTCGACGAGAAGGACGCGCCCGCGCTGCTGCGCGAGATCAAGACCAAGCTCGAAGCGTGGCGCGATGAAACCAACGGCATGCAGGTCGTGCTGCGCGCCGATCTCGCGAGCGAGATCTACGGCGGCGAGCGCACGAGCGAAGCTCCCGACATCTTGGTCGGCTACAACGCGGGCTACGACAATTCGGACGAAGCGTCGCAGGGCCACGTGACGAGCTACACGCTTTCGAACAACGATCGCGGCGGCACGTTCAACGGCAGTCACTTGATGTCGCCCGACGTCGTGCGCGGCACGCTGCTGTCGAACCGCAAGATCGCCGCTGGAACGCACGGACTCGAA
>CAYHRR010000162.1:0-7874 GCA_964358875.1 uncultured Planctomycetaceae bacterium
ATGCGTGGGGCGGAACTACCTAGCGGCGCGGGGGCGCGATGCTACCGGCGATTTCGGCCGCACGGGAGGCGTCAGATCGCGACGCTGCGCTCGGCTACGCTCGGCTCGGCGACCGGTCGCGCGCCGCGATCCAATTCCGGCTGCGCGATCCACGCCGCGCCGTTTTGCTCCAACAGTTGCAGGAACTGATCGAGCACCGTCGGGTCGAACGCGAGCTCGCGTTGCGTCTCGAAGAAGTCGAGCACCTTCTGCAAGCCCCAGGCGTCCTTGTAGGAACGCTTGGTCGCCAAGCTGTCGAAGACTTCGACGACGCACAGGATGCGGCCGGGCAGCGAGATCTCGTCGCGCTTCTTGCGGTAGGGATAGCCCGTGCCGTCCCAGCGCTCGTGGTGTTCGGCGACCCAGCTGCACACGTCGCGCAGGCGACTGTGGCTGCCGAGCTTCGTCGCGCCGAGCAGCGGGTGCTTCTGCACTTCGAGGTACTCGCTCGCCGTCAGCGGTCCCTTCTTGGTCAGGAAGCCGAGGTCGTCGAGGAAGATCTTCCCGTAGTCGTGGCCGATCGCGGCGAGTTGCAGGTGCTCGCGCGTCGGCATGTCGACGCCCATGCGGCCGGCGAGCAGATCGCAATAGCGACGCGTGCGTTCGCCGTGGCCGGCGGTGTAAGGATCGATGCGTTCGATCGTGTTGGCGACCATGCCCGACAGGATCTCGACGAGTTCCGCGTACTCGAGGTTGTCGCGGTCCCAGGTGCGCTCGCGCAGCGCGCGTTGCAGGTGCGCTCCGAGCACGATCGGGTCGATCGGTTTCTGGAGGTAATCGAAGGCGCCGTTCTTGATCGCCGACACCGCGTTTTCGAGCACCGGGTAGCCGGTCATCAGCATCACCACGGCGCCGGGCTGCAACTCGCGCGCAGCGCGCAGCACGACCTCGCCGTCGGCAGCGCCTTCGAAGAGCACATCCGTGACGACGGCGTCGAAGCTGCCGCGCTGCAGTTCCTCGATCGCGGCGCGCGGCGTCGCAGCGAGCGCGACCTCGAAGCCGTGCCGTTCGAGCACCGCGGCGATCAGCTCGATCGTGCGCAGTTCGTCGTCCACGAGCAGCACTTTGCGTGCGGGGTCCGACATCGGCGTGGGCCGGAAGAGAGCATTCCCGCCCGAGCGCGTCTAGGAACTTGTGGAGAGGCTGTGGACAAGAATCGAAGTCGAGCGCGACTTCGGATCGTCGCGACGCGCGCTCCGCGCCGGGGCGAGTCGCGCAGGAGTGCGAGCTTGTCCTTGCGTCGGCGCTGCGCATCCACAAGATGTGGGCCCGCTTTCGACATGGACACAAGCCCTTCGCCTTCCGACCGTCAGAGCGCCGTCACGCTGCGCATCCCCGCAGAGCTGAACGGAGTGCGCCTCGACAAGGCGCTGCTCGCACTCCTGCCGGAGCGTTCGCGCACCTACTTGAAGGAGCTGATCGAAGACGGGCGCGTCAAGATCGACGGCGTCGTCACGCTCAAGCCGAGCACGCCGATCGAGCGCGCGACGACCTTCGAGGTCGAGTTCGCGCCGCGCCGCAACGCGCGTGTCGAGCAAGGCGACGCGGCCTCCTTGAGCGTGCTCTTCGAAGACGAAGCGCTCGTCGTGATCGACAAGCCGCCGGGGATGCTCGCGCACCGCACCGGCAATGCCTCGGGCGGAACCGTGGCGGAGCTCGCCGTCGCGCGCTATGGGCCGCTGCCCGCGCTGCAAGGCGCCGATCGTCCGGGCATCGTGCACCGACTCGATGCGGGCACGAGCGGCGTGATGGTGCTCGCGCGCACCGTGCCGGCTTTCGAAGGTCTGATGCGCCAATTCCGCGAGCGCGAAGTGACCAAGACCTACCTCGCGCTCGTGTACGGCGTGCCGCGCTTCGACACGGTGTGGATCGACGCGCCGCTCGATCGTTCGACGGGCGACAACAGTCGCATGCGCATCGCCGCGCCGGGTGAGGGGCGCGAGGCGCAGACCTACTACGAGGTGCGCGAGCGTTTCGACGGGCTCGCGCTGATCGCGGCGCAGCCGAAGACCGGGCGCACGCACCAGATTCGCGTGCACATGCAGCACGCGGGTTTCCCGCTGGTCGGCGACAAGCTCTACAAGCGCAAGGGCGGCATCGCGTTTCAATTGCCCGACGACGTGCCCATGCCGCCGCGTCAGTGCTTGCACGCCGCGCAGTTGTGCTTCACGCATCCGTTGAGCAACGAGCCGCTGACCTTCGACGCGCCGCTCGCCCCGGATTTCGCGCGCATGCTCGACTGGGTGCGCGAGCACCGCGCCTAGCCGTCGGTCGACGTTTCTCCGGCGGCGCGCACGCGCAGCGGCGCAACTCGTCTCACCGTCACGCGCACCGAGGTGCTTCGACGTAGCGCTTGCCGAGCATGGCGTCGCGCGCGCGAGCCACGCGCGCGGCGCACACCCAACCGGCGCCGGCGCTCGCCGAGCGAACACGGCGGTCGTCAGCGCGCACGGGCCGCAGCACGGCGCGTCACTCGAGGATGACGAAGCGCCCGTCGCGCAGCGCGAGCGCTTGCACCGTGCTCCAAGTCGGAACGTCGTTCGGCTCACCGCGACCACTGTCCAGCGTCGCGCCCGCGGCGTCGACGCGGCGCCACACGAGCGTGCCGCTGGTCGACCAGTTCATGCCTTCGACCCACGCGACCAACAGCTCGCCGGCCGCGTTGCACGCGATCGACGGATACTTGCAGCGCACGCCCTCGGAGAGCGTGCGTGTGAAGCGCGTTTCGCCGAGGCCGCCGGCGCGGATGCGGCCCTCGGCTTCCCAGGCGCCGAAGAAGCCGCGCGCTCCGCGCACGAGCGAGAAGGTGCTCATCACGCAGACCGGCGCTTTCCACTCGTCGAGCAGGCGCGACGTGAAGGCCGCGCCGTCCGCGCTGACGAGCAAGGTCGCGTCGCGGTGATCGCCGCCGCGCGCCGAACGGTAAGCGAGCGCCAATCCGCCGCCGTCGAGCGCGAGCGCGGCCATGCCGCAGCACGGACACACGCCCGTGCCGGCGGCTGAAGCCGCGCGCTCCGGTGCGAACGTGGTGCCGTCGTCGCTCGACATCGCGAACCAGACGCGCCGATCGTCCTCGTGCTTGGCGTCTTTGTCGGGAGCGTGCCACGCGACGTACACGCGGCCGGATTCGTCGGCGGTGAGAGCGCTGCCGCCGTCGAGTCCGTGGTGGGCCGTGATCACATCGCGTTCGGGCTCGAACTTGCCGCCCGCGGCATCGAGGCGCGTGTACAAGAGCGGCTCGACGCCGCCCTTCTTCGTCGTGGGATCCACCGGCGCGACCCCGTTCCAGGCAACGTGCACGCGACCGCCGCGGCCGAGCGCGAGCTGCGCGCCGCGTACATTGCCGATCGCGACCGCGCTGCCCAAGCGCTGCTGCACGGCGAGCGGTTGCGAGAACGAGCGGCCCGCGTCCTGCGACCGCACGTAGCGCAGATCTCCGCCGCGCGGATCGCCGACGAAGTAGACGAGATGGACCACGCCTTGCGGATCCACGGCGGCGCTCGGTTGCAAGCCGTGCTCGGGCACGTGCACGATCGCGACGCGCGCTTCGGTGCCTTGCGCGAACACCGCGGATGCACAGGTCAGGGCGAACAACACCAAGGTGAGGTTGCGTTGCATGGCCGAAGCCTAGGGAGCGCGCCGCGGCTGCCCAGGCGGCGCCGGGCCAAAAGCCGGGAGCGCGTGGCCAAACGAGACGCCGCCGCGCCTCCACCGCCGCCGCGCAGACTCCGAACTCCGGTAGCAACTCGAGGCAGTGCGCCACACTCAACTCGGCGGACCTCCAAGGCGCGCGACGGAGCTCATGACGCCGCAACCGACGCGTGCTGCCTGGGTGTCGAAAGCGCTGACGCCGCGCCGCGCGGAGGGCGGCTCACCGAAGGAGCATGGTCAGTGAGCCGCGCGAGGTCAGGTCGACGCGCGCGTGGCTGATCGCGGTGCCGAAGGCGAAGGCGCGGCGGATGCGCCGGACCTTCGCGTGGGTCAGCGCGCCTCGTCGGCCTGCACCGGACTGGCTCGATACACCGCGATCTCCAAGCGGAAGCGCAGCTCGCGGACGTCGAGCGGCTGCGCGATCCAATCGTCGGCCAGGGCGTGCAGGTCGGGAGCGAGCTGCGAGGCGACCTCGAGGGGTAGCGCGAGCAGCACAGGCAAGGGGCAGTCGCAGCCCTCGGCGCCGAGCCACTCGACGAGCTGCTCCACGTCGGGCTTCGTGACCCAAACCAGCAGCACGTCGTAGCCCGCGAAGCCCTGCGGCCCGAGCTCAGCGGTGGTGCGCACGACGGTAAGCGGGAGTCCAAGCTGGTCGAGAGCCCGGACGAGAGCCGCGGGATCCCCGCCTTCCAAGGCGACCACGAGGACGCGTCCCGCACGGAGTAACGGAGTTGCAGATTGCATCGCCCTGTACGTGTCGGACCTCGCCTCGCCAGTCGCAGGATTCCTGGAAATCGTCGGCGCGGCGTGCGCGACGCGCGCAAGTGCTGTGCTTGCATGGGGATGCGCAGCGCTATGACGATCGAGAGCGCGCTCCGGCCGTCGCCGAGCGAGCGCCGGATCGAACCATGGCCGAGCAGCCGTCGTGCGTTCCCGGCGGCGCGGACGCGATTGCGTGACGTCGGCGGCGCCGGCCAGGCTCCGTGCGATGTGAACCGGAGCGCTCGTTTCGAAACGGCGGCGACCGAAACGCTGTGGTGGTCGGCGTCGAGCTCTGACCGGGTCGCCAACTTGCCGGCGCAGGCTGCTGCGAGGCGACTCCAACAAGGTCGAGTTCCGCGCGAGCACCTGCCGTCATCGTCCAGCGCTCACGCACTCGACGCTTGGTGGTCGAGGAGCCGCCGGACGCACTCGAACCGGCTCGGAGCGCCGCTAGCGCAGCACTTTGATGCGCAAGCGGGTGAACATCAGCTCCGCGCCCTCAGGGACGACGATGCCGAGCGCGCCCAGGCGGTTCATCGTCCAGTGGATCCGGGCTTGGATCGGCTCGAAATCCGGGTCGTCGAGCGCAAGCGTCGCAGAGCTCCCGATGAACGACGCGCGCGCCGTGTACGGTCGCAGCGTGCTGAGCGCGTCGTCGCCCTCGACCGTCAAGGTCCAGGTCTCGACGCTGCGATCGACGAGCTTGCCGAGTCGAAAGCACAGCGTCATTCCGCCCTTGGCGATGGCGAACTCCATTTCGAGCACGAAGTCGCGCCACTGCTCGCGATCACCGATCGACAGGATGCCGTCGCCGGCGGCGCCCTTCGCAGGGCCGACAATGTGCAGCGCGCCGTTGTCGAAATGGTGCGCGAAACCGGCGCACACGCTCGCCGCCCAGTGCTGCTGCTGCGCGCCGCTCAACAAGTCGAGCCACGGAAGTCGCTCGATGACCTCGGGCGTGAAGATGCGCTCGACCTGCGCGTCGGACTCGGCGAGCGCTTGCCGGTAAAGGTCCGTGAAGTGCTTGCGGGCCTGCGCGTCGTCGCCTTGGAACGCCGCGTCGAGAAGTTCTCGGAGTTCGTCCTCGGCCTGCGTGTACCGCGCGAGAGCTGCACGGTCGCTCGCGTCGCCGCCGAGCGCCGCCGCGGCCTTCGCGTCGACGAGCAAGCGTTCGGCGTGGACGCGCTCGGCAGTCGCTTTCGCGGCAGCGACACGCGCGAGGTTCGTTGCGTCGGCGGCGAATTCCGCCTTCAACGCGTCGAGTTCGCGGCGCGCGTCGGCGAGCGCTTCCGTTGCGACGTGCGCCGGGTCCGCGAGCAATGCTTCGACGCGCGCGAGTCGCTCGGTGGGAGTCTGCGTCGGTTCGAAGACGACGGTCGGAGCGAGCGGCGTCGTGCTTGTGACCTCGGGACGCGCCGCACGGCAGGCGAGCGCGCCGAACATCGCCATGCAGGTGCCCAGCGCGCTCGGGCACACGCGACGGGGCGGCTGGCTGTGGTACGAGGCTGCAGACATGCGCGTGCCGAGCGCGCTCCGGCACACGCGCCGCGAATTCGAGATGCTCGGCGTGCTCATGACGATGTCGCCGCGCGCGCCCGTGCGCGCAGCCGCTCAGCGCAGCACTTTGATGCGGAAGCGCGTGAACTTCAGATCGGCGCCTTGCGGCACGACGATGCCGATCGCGCCCTTGCGGTTCATGGTCCAGCCGACGTTGGCTTCGTTCGGCTCGAAGTCGGGGTTGTCGATCGCGAGCGTCGACTTGCTGCCGATGTAGGTCGCGTGGGCCGGATAGACGGTGCCCGCGCCGAGCGCGCCGTCGCCTTCGACGGAGAGGGGCCACGTCTCGACGTACTTGTCGACGGCCGCGCCGAGTCGGAAGCACAGCATGTGGCCGGCCTTTGCGATGGTGAACTCGACCTCCAAGACGAAGTCGCGCCACTTCTCACGGTCGCCGATCGAGAGGATGCCTTCGCCGACGCCCTCCGCCGAAGGACCGATGATGTGCAGCACGCCCTTGTCGAAGCGATGCTCGAAACCGGCCACGGCGCTGGCCACCCAGACCTTGGCCTCTTCGTCGGTCAACAAGTCGCGCCACGGCATGCGCTCGATCACCTCAGGAGTGAAGACGCGCTCGACGAGCGCATCCGACTCCTCGATCACCTGGCGGTATTGGCGCTGGAAGAAGTCGTAGGTCTCCTTGTCTTCGGCCTTGGCGCGGTAGGCCTTGTCGCACAGCTTCTGGATCTCGTCTTCCGCGGTCGTGTACTTCGCGATCGCCGCGCGATCGTTGGCGTCGCCGCCGACCGCCGCCGCCGTCTTCGCGCCGTCGAGCAGGCGCTCGGCGTAGACGCGGTCGGCCTTCGAACGGGCAGCGCCGACGCGGCCGAGGAAATCAGCACCGGCGATGCTCGCCTTGTTCTCGAGCTCGTCGAGCGTGCGCCGTTGATCGGCGATCGTCTCCGCCGATTGCGTCGCGGCGCTGTCGAGGATCGTCTCGACGGCGGCGAGTCGCTTTTCGAGATCGCGGCGCTCGACGGCACGCTCGATCGTCGCGTTGGCCTTGGCGACGCGCGTGCGCACCTGGTTCTCGATGTCCTTGCCCTTCCAATAGGTCTCCGACGCGACCGTGAACGCAATCAGCTCCTTGGCCGTCGTTTCGGACTCGGAGTTGAAGCCGTTGAGGTCCGCAGTGAACTTGGCGAGTTCCGCGATGCGATCGGCGTTCTCGGTTTCGATGCGGTCGCGCTTGCCCTTGACGACGAAGTAGGTGACGCCCGCCGCGGCGATCACGACCAGCGCTACGGCCGCGCCGATCATCGTCGTGCGGCTCTCACGCTTCTCGAGGCCCGTGCTTTGGAGGTGGATTTCCTTCTTCGCCTTGGGCTTGGCGGGCGCCGCGACGGCTTTCGCAGCAGGTGCGGCGGCGGCGCTCGCGGGTTTGGCCGCGACCGCAGGCGTCGGCGGCGTCTTGGCCGGAACCGGCTTGGGTGCAGCAGCGGTCGTCGTCGCCATCGGCTTGGCCGCGACGTGCTGCGCCGGAGCAGGTGCGCTCGCTGCGGGCTTCGCAACGCTCGGCTGAGTGCTCGGCGCGGCGCTCGGCTTGGCGATCGACTTCGAGGCTGCAGCCCGGGCTTTCTCCGCGCGGCGCAGGGCTTCGCAGGATTCGCACAACACGCGCAGCGAGGTCACTTCGGCGGGCTTGGCCGAAGGCACGAACTGCGCACCACACTTCTCACAGGTCAGCATGTCTGGATGTCCCGAGGAAAAATCGAGGCGGAGATTATGGCGGATCGCGCTGCGAATTGGCGCGCTCGCGCAAGGCGTCTTTGACGGAGAAGGGCGCGTCGGGCTCGGCGGCGCCGCGCGGCACGTACACGCGTTGCTTGCGCAGCAGCGTGACGACCCGGAACACGACGTAGATC
>CAYHRR010000163.1:0-7867 GCA_964358875.1 uncultured Planctomycetaceae bacterium
GACGTGCACGAGCGACGGGCCGTACTCGTCCGCGAGCCAAAACTCGCCCGCCTTCGTGCGCACCAGGCCTTCGCTGTCGATGCCGTTGACGTTGAACGCGAGCTCGCCCGCAGCGTCGGCGGCGTAGGGCTTCTCGTCGTGCTCGGCCAAGTTCGGCAGGCCGGTCACGGGTCTGCCGGACTTGCCGATGAGCGTGAGCGCGCGTTGGATCACGATCGCGCCGTCGCTCACCTTCACGTGCAGAATCAGCGGCGCGAATTGCGGCGCGAGGAAGGTGCGCCGCGTCGCGCCGTCGACCTTGACCTGACCGTTCGGCCCGCGGTCGGTGAGCATCCAGAATTCGTCGAGCGCGTCGTTCGCTCCGTGCCACAAATCGCTTCCGACGCCGCCGAGCAACACGCCGCGGTCGTTGGAGATCGACTTCGGCACGAGCACGTTGAAGAACGCCGCGAGCGGCTTGTCGGGCAACGTGTACTGCGCGACGACGTGCGCGCTCGGTGTCGGCGCTTGTTGCACGCACGCGAAGGCAAGGCATGCGCTCAGGTGGCGCAGTTTCGTTCGCGAATTCGTCGAGCGATGCATGCTGGGTCTCCGTGCGGGATTGAAGGGCGCGGCAAGTCTGCGCATACGCGTCAAGTTTCGATCAACGCAGCGTCAACGCCGTTCGGCGCGCGCGCACCGTTCAGCGCTTCACCGCGCGCTTCTTCGCGGGAGCTTTGCGCTTTGCGCCGTCCGGCTCGGCCAGCGGATAGCTCGCCTCCTTGCGCATGCGGCCGCTTTCCTTGCGGACCTGCGCGAGCAGCTTCGTCACGAACTCCTCGCGCCGCTCGTACAAGCGATAGCCGCCGCGGCCGCGCAGGTAGCCGCGCGCCGACGGGTGCTTGGCGAACAGCGCTTCTTCGCCCATGCGTTCCGCCCAGCGTTCGAAGCGCGCGCGCTTGTCGAGCAGAGCCTTCACGAGGAAGGGCATCACGATCGAGTAATCGCACGACAGCGACTCGGTCGTCTGCTTGTAGACGTTCTTGTCGACCTTGCCCCAGGTCACCGCTTCTGCGGGCGGGCACGACGACAACGAGCCTTCGGTGATCGGCGCGGTCGTGATCTGGATGTCGTACTGGTAGCCCGCGACCTCGCTGAAGCCGAGCACTTGGCTGAGCGCCGGCTCCGGCTGCAGATTGAAATTCTTCGGCACGCCGCCGCCCAAGATCAACGTGCCGAGTTGCTTGGTGTCCGACTCGCGGATGCCCCACCAGTGATAGGCGCAACTCTCGAAGACCTCGGCGTGCAGATCGAGGTCGAAGGCGTACTTGTCCTTCGCGTTGCCGGGATTCGCTTCGCGCAGCGCCCACAGCGCCATCGAGTTGAGGAACACACTGCCGTCGGCCGGCGCGCCGACGAAGATCGGGATCGCCTTGCGCGTGCACAGCGCGAGCAGACCTTCGGGGATGCCGTTGCGCTGCTCCTGCGCCGCGTAGAACTTGCCGAGCAGCCAGCGAAACTCGGTACCGGTCATCTTGCGCTGGAACTCCGGACGGCGGAGCAGCGCGCGGATGAAGCGGTCTTGATCGAGCAGCACGTCCTCGTCGAAACCGACGTCGGTGACGCGAATCGTCTGCTCGTCGCGCAAGGCACCGTCGTCGCCGAAGATCGCAACCTCGTGGAAGGGATGCTCCTTCGCAGCGTCGAGCGCGCGGTGGCCGTCGTGGTAGCAGACCGCGTCGGTGGTCGACACGAGACAGAACCAACCCGTGTCGAGCAACGGCCCGAGCCACGTGTAGTGCTGGCCCGAAACCGTCACCGGCCCGGCGACCGCGAGCGTCATCGGCACGCCCTTGCCGACCGCTTCGTCGAGCAACGTCCAGATGCGGCGCAGGTAGGCCGCGCCGAAGGACGGCAGCGATTGTTCGAAGACTTGGTCGAGGCTTTCGGCCTCGTGGACGGGGCGCGTGACGAGCTCTTTGCGCTCGCCGCCGCCCGCGCAGCCGGACCGTTCGTCGCGTCGTGTGGGGGACATGGGGCGCAGAGTCTACGCAGGCACGCACAGCGCAACCACGCTGCGGCCCCGTGTTGGGACGCGCGTTCGGCGACGGCTGCAGTTCGCTGCGAGTGAGGCCGATGCGTGCAGCGATGTTCCGTCGCCTGTTGATCACCGGCTGCGCGCGCGCGAGCACCGGATACTGCGCGCAGCTCTTCACGCGCCTTGGACTAGCCTGCGGTCACGAAGCGTTGTTCCATCCGGGCGCGACGCGCGACGAACTCGCGCCGGCGTGGCCGGAGAGCAGCGCGGCGGAATCGTCATGGCTCGCAGTGCCGTTCGTCGAGCAATTGCCGAGCGGCACCGTCGTCGTCCACGTCGTGCGCGATCCCGAGCGCGCGCTCGCTTCGTTGTGGCGCATCGGTTTGTTCCGCACGCAATCGATCTACCGCGCCTTCGCGGAGCGCCATTGCGCTGCCTTGCGCGACGGCACGCCGATGGCGCGCACCGCGCGCTATTGGACGCACTGGAACGCGCTCGCCGAACGAGCGAGCGAACGCACCGACGTCCGCTACTTGCGTGTGCGCGCCGGCGAGTTCGACGCGTCGACTGTGCAGCGGATTTGCGGGTTGCTGGAACGCGACGTCGAAGCGGCGCTCGTGCGGCATGCGCTCGCGTCCACGCCCTCCGACTTCAACACGGCGGGTGAGCGCGCCAAGGACGCGAGCGTCGATTGGTCCGCGCTCGCGGGCAGCGCCATCGCCCGCGAACTGTCCCTGAGCGCGCAGCACTACGGATTCGAAGCACCTGATTTTCGAGCACGACTTGCGCGTTCCGGCCCTTGCGTAGCGTGATGCGCCGCGAGAAGCTCTCCGCCCCTCCGCCTCGTCCGAGACCCACGCCATGACGCAGTTCAACCCCGCAGCACAATCGAAGTACGCCGTTCAGGACTACCGCGCGAAGAAGCGCATCGAGGGCGTCGAGATCGTCGAGCTCAAGCGCTTCAACGACGACGGCGGTTCGATGACGGAGCTCGGGCGTCTCGACCAAGGTCTGCACAAGCAACTGCCGGGTTTCATCGTCAAGCAGATCAACTACAGCGTGCTCGAACCGCTCGCGATCAAAGCCTTCCACCTCCACAAGCGTCAGACCGACGTGTGGTTCGTGCCGCCGGGCGACAAGTTGCTGCTCGTGCTCGCCGACGTGCGCGCGGGTTCGGCGACCGAGGGCCAAGTGATGCGCTTCGTGCTCGGCGACGGCAATTCGCGCCTCGTGCGCATTCCGCCGGGCGTCGCTCACGGCTGCCGTAACCTGCGCACCGCTGCGCCGAGCCAGATCATCTACTTCGTCGACGTGCAGTTTTCGATCGACGAAACCTGCGACGAAGGCCGGATCCCCTGGGACCACTTCGGCGCGGACGTCTGGGAAGTCTCGCGCGAGTAGGCGGCGTTCGACGCCACGCCTCAATCGGGCTGTTCGAGCTCGATCACGCCGTCGCGAATGCGCGCGACGTAGCTGCGCACGTCGCGACTGGCCGGCGGGCCTGCGCAGCGGCCGGTGTCGAGCGCGAAGCGGGCGCCATGCCACGAGCACAAGGCGAATCCATCGCAGGCTTCGGCCTCGGAGAGCGGTCCGCCCGAGTGCGAACACGTGTCGTCGAGAGCAAAGACGCGCTCGCCGCTGCGAAACAAGGCCACGGATGTGCGGCCGAGTTCGACGACGAGCGGCTTGCCCGAGTCGAGCTGCTCCAGACGTGCGACGGCGATGAACTTGCTCACTTGAAAGCTCCGGCGAGGCCGGGCGCCACGCTAACGTACGCGCGATGTCGCAAGGAGCTTCCGCATGCAGATAGGTCGCTGGATTTCGCCGTTGGCGCTCGTGCTCGCCGCGTGCGTCAACGCGCCGGCGCTCGACGAGACGCGCTTGCTGGACCTGACCCAGCCCTTCGGCGAGAGCACCGTGCCGTGGCCCGGCGAAGAGCCCTTTCGCTACGAGCGCGACGCGCGGCGCCGCGACGACGGGCGTTGGCTGGCGACCGGCAAGCTGTCGGGCTCCGAGCAATCGGGTACCTACCTCGACGCGCCGCTGCGCTACAGCGAGGGCCGTGCATCCGCCGACACGCTCGCCTTGGCGCGTTTGATCGGACCGATCCGCGTCATCGATGTCACGCGCGCCTGCGCGAAGGAGCGCGACTACCGCGCGACGGTCGAGGACTTGCGCGAGCACGAACGCTCGCACGGTCGCATTCCGGCCGGCGCTGCCGTGCTGGTGCGCACCGGCTGGGGGCGCCACTTCGAGAATCCCGAGCGCTACTTCGGCGGTCCCGACGAGCAGCACTTCCCGGGTCTGTCGCTCGAACTCGCGCGCGAGTTGGTCGGGCGCAAGGTCGAGATCGTCGGGATCGACACGGCGAGCATCGAAGGCGGCACGCAGGCGGAGACCGCCGTGCACCGCGCCTTGGCGACGGCCGAGATCAGCGCGCTCGAGAATCTGGCGGCGCTCGAGGACCTGCCGACCGTCGGTGCGACCTTGATCGCGCTACCGATGAAACTCAAAGGCAGCGGCGGCGGCCCGACGCGCGTCGTCGCGCTCGTTCCCTGAGCCGCGCGAGTGCGCTCGGAGTCGACGCCTGTCGGCCTCCAGCAAGAACAGTGTCTGCGAACGGTCGCCGCGTGGCGGCCCGCGCGGACCCCGGTTAGAAAACTGCGCTTCGTCCCCCTGGCCCCGGAGAATCCCATGCCTTCGATCCCGTTGCGTCGCTGTGTCGTCCTCGCCGCCGCCGTCCTGTGCGCCCATGCCTCCGCGCGCGCCGTCGACGAAGGCATGTGGCTCTTCAACCGCCCGCCGACCGAGCAACTCAAGAAGGACTTCGGCTTCGACGTCAGCGCCGAGTGGATGGAGCACGTCCAGAAATCCGCCGTGCGCGTTTCGACCGGCGGTTCGGGTTCGATCGTGTCCGCCGACGGTTTGGTGATGACCAACCACCACGTCGGTTCGGACATCCTCGAGAAGCTCTCGAGCGAGGGCCACAACCTGCTCGAGCTCGGCTTCGACGCGAAGACTGCGGCGGACGAGCTCGTCTGCCCCGATCTGCACCTCGACGTGCTGTGGAAGATCGAAGACGTGACCGCGCGCATCGAGGCGGCGACGAAGAATCTCGCCACGGCCGAGGCCGGCGCCGCGCGCCGCAAGGCGCAGACGATGATCGAGGACGAAGCCAAGAAGTCGACCGGCATGCACGCCGAGGTGGTCACGCTCTACCAAGGCGGGCGCTACCACCTGTACCTGTACAAGCGCTTCGACGACGTGCGCTTGGTGTTCGCGCCCGAGCAACAGATCGCCTTCTACGGCGGTGACAACGACAACTTCGAGTACCCGCGCTTCGACCTCGACTGCTGCTTCTTCCGCATCTACGAGAACGGCGCACCGCTCAAGGCCGAGCACTACCTGCGTTGGAGTTCTGCCGGCACGAACGACGGTGAACTCGTGTTCGTCGCGGGCCATCCCGGCAGCACGCAACGCCTCAACACCGTCGCACACCTCGAGTACCTGCGCGATGTGTCGGTGCCGAACGGACTGAATCGTTTGATGCGCAACGAAGTGCGCCTGCAGTCCTTCTCGGGCAAGAGTCCCGAGCACGCGCGCATCGCCCGCGGCGATCTGTTCGGCGTTCAGAACAGGCGCAAGGTGTACGTCGGTCGCCTCGCCGGTCTGCAGGACCCGCGCATGCTCGACGAAAAGCGCGCAGCAGAAGTTGCGCTGCGCGCCGCCGTCGACGCCAATCCCGAGTGGAAGGCGAAGTGGGGCGATGCGTGGGACCAAATCGCGCGCGCCGAGGCGACGGCGGCGCTCTTGTACCGCCGCATCGTCGCGATCGGCGGCGGTTCGATGGCCTTGGGCACCGATACCTTCGGCTTCGCGGCGACGGTCGTGCGCTTGGCGGCCGAAAAGCCCAAGCCGAGCAGCGAACGCTTGCGCGAGTACGGCGACGCCGCGCTCGAGCAGTTGTTCCAACGCCTGTATTCGCCCGCGCCGCTGTATCCGGAATTCGAGACGATGCGCTTGGAGAGCGCGCTGTCCTTGATGGCCGAAACGCTCGGCGCCGACGACGAAATCGTGCTCGCCGCCTTGGCCGGCAAGTCGCCGCGCGCGCGCGCTGAAGAGTGCGTGCTCGGCACGAAGTTGTTCGACGTCGCCGAGCGCAAGCGGCTCGCCGAGGGCGGACAGGCGGCGCTCGACGCGACGCACGATCCGATGCTCGATCTCGCCAAGGCGCTCGATCCCTTCTCGCGCCAACTGCGCAAGAAGTCCGAGGACGAGGTGCAGTCGGTCGAGCGCGAGGCCTACGCGAAGATCGCCGCCGCGAAGTTCGCGGTGCAGGGCGAAGGCGTGTACCCGGATGCGACCTTCACGCTGCGTCTCTCCTACGGCGCGGTGAAGGGCTACAAGGACGGCGACTCCGTCGTCGCGCCCTACACGGACTTCGCGGGGCTGTACCAAAAGGCGCAGCAACGGCCGGAAGAGTCCGCCTACGAGTTGCCGAAATCGTGGATCGGCGCGCGCGACGCCGTCGCGTTGAAGACGCCCTACAACTTCGTTTCGACCTGCGACATCATCGGCGGCAACTCGGGCTCGCCGGTGATCAACCGCGCGGGCGAAGTCGTCGGCCTGATTTTCGACGGCAACATCCAGAGCCTCACAGGCAACTACGCCTACACCGATCTGCAAGCGCGCGCGGTTTCCGTCGACAGTCGCGGATTGCTCGCGGCGCTCGAGCAGGTCTACAAGGCCGATCGACTGGTCGCCGAGATCAAGCGCGGCATCGCGGCGCACTAGGACTCGCCGCAGCGCGAGCCGGCGACGGCCGACGCGCATGCACAGGAAGTGATCGCCGTCGCGGAGGGACGCCTCCGCGACGGCGGCTTTGTTTCTCGCGCTGAACGGCGCGCGGTGCTTTGTCTCGAGCGTGACGCTGCGGCAGCGCGACGTCCTTGGCCGAAGCCGAACGGGTCGCGCCGAGCGCCTTCGAGCGCAGCTGCGCCGCGCCGGAAACTGGACACGCGCGACGCGCTCGACATAGTGACCGCCCCGCGGCGCGCGCAGCGTGTCCACTTCGAAGCATGCACCCGACGATGCGCACCTTCCTTCGAATCGTGGCGCTCGTCGCGCTGACCTGCGCAGGCGCGCGCGCGGACACGCTCGAGCGCATTCGCGCCCAGGGCTACTTCGTCTACGGCGGCGACGAAGAAGGCGGCGCGCCGTTCGTGTTCCCCGATCCCGCCGATGCCGCGCGCCGCGTCGGCGTCGATATCGACCTCGCGCAGGCGCTCGCGCGCGAGTTGTCGAAGACCCTGGGCCGCACGATCGAGGCGCGCTTTGCGCAGGGGCCGTGGGACAAGTTGCCGGACCTGTTGAAGGCGGGACGCATCGACCTCGTGCTCGACGGCTACGAGTGGATGCCCGAGCGCGCCGAGCAGATGGGCGCGACGCTTCCTTACTACGTGTACGAGTTGCAGCTGCTCGCGCGCGCGGACGGCGTGGCGAGTTGGGACGAGTTGCGCGCGAAGTCGCGAGTGCGCGTCGGGATCCTCGGCGGTTCGGCGGCCGAGCGCTACCTCGCCGAGCAGTTCCCCGACGTGGAACTGGTCTCCTACGACGGCGTGACCAACGCGATGGGAGACGTGGTCACCGGACGCGTCGACGCGACGTTGCAGGACGTACCGATCGCGCGCTTCTACGCGCGCGAGTTTTCCACGCTGTTGCCCGTTGGCCCTCGTGTCGCGCCGGGTCGTTACGTCGGATACGTGCGCAAGGAGGACGACGCGCTCAAGGGCGAACTCGACCGAGCGATCGTCGCGTTGCGCGCGAGCGGCGAGCTGCGCGCGATTTGCG
>CAYHRR010000164.1:0-7841 GCA_964358875.1 uncultured Planctomycetaceae bacterium
ACCGTTGGGATCGCGCGCGGTGAAGCGCGCAACGCTCGCTCCGGCGACGGCGCGTCCGTTGCGCGCGTCGACGATGCGGCCGTGGAGGCGCGCGCCGGGACCGAGCGCGACAACGATCGGTGCATCGCCGGGCTGCAGTATCGCGACGGCGTGCGCGACGATCGCGGGCCCGTAGCCTTCCGCCGTGATCTCGAGGCCCGCGACCTCGCCCGCGGCAAGTTCCTCGCCCGCCGTGCTCCAAGCTCCGTTCGCGTCGTGGAACTCGACGCCTTGAAGGCCCCAGGTCGCCGAGTAGCTGCTCAACGGACGCTCGCCGTCCTGCAACTGCGCGGGCACGAAGCGCACGCGAAAAACCGGGATCGGCGCGCCCGTCGCCGCATCGACGACGCGGCCCGCAACACCGGCGGCGTGTTCGACGACGCAGCTCAGCTCGCGACCGGCGCGCGGATCGAAGGGCACGTTCGTGCGCACGAAGTCCGAGCCGTACAGCTCGACGTCGAGCGTGCCGTCGCCCGGAACTCCGCGCAGCGTGAAGCGTCCCGCATCGTCGGTGTGCGTCGAACTGCCTACGTAATCGCCGTTGCGGCGCAGCGCGACGCCGAGCTTCGGCACGACGACGCCGGCACTGTCGACGACGACGCCGATGACTTCGAAGCCGCGCGACAGCGTGATCGACAACTCGCCGAGGAACGGACCGTGCTCGGGCAGTGCGAAGTGCAGCGCGCCGTCGGCGAAACCGTCGGCTTCGGCGCCGAAATTCGCGACTTCGCGGCCGACGCGCGCGAGCACGAAGCGTCCTTCGTCGTCCGCCACGGCGTCCACCGAGCTCGAGTCGTAGCCGAACTCGCCGGTGAAGACGCGCGCGCCGGCGAGCGGAGTGCCGCGCTCGTCGAGCACGCGGCCCGCGACGTCGACTCCGCGCGTTACGACGAGGCGCAACTCGCCCTCGGGCACGCGGCCGTCGCCGAAATCGCGTCGCAGGAGCGCGTAGCCTTCGGCTTCGACCGAGATGCTGAGGTAGTCGCGGTGCAGCGGCAGGCACTCGAGCGTGAAGCGCCCGTCGACGTCGCTCGTCGCGTCGGACTTCTCGGCGGAGAAGCTGGACACCTGCGCACCGCCGACGCCATGGCCGTCTTCGTCGACGACACGCCCGCAGACCGACGCGCCTGCCGTCAAACGGATGACGATGTCCTCGACGTCACCGGCGCGCGCGGCCTTGACGATCGTGCGTTGCTCCGCGTAACCGCTCTTCCACGTCGCAATGCGCGTTTGATGCAAGTCGCTCGATGCGAGGGTCTCGAAGTGCCCGAGCGCATCGGTCTGCACGCGTCCGGCGCGCGCTTCGACATTCGCGCCGCTCAAGGGCACACCGTCGTCGTCGACGACCGTGCCGCGCAAGGTGACGTCGAGCGCGTAGACGGCGAGCACGAGGTCGACCGGCGCCGGCGCGCCGCGGAGGATCAAGCGCTCGTTGTGGAACGCGATCAGGCCCGGCGTGCGCGAGCCGAGCGAGATGCGCACCGCGCCCTTCGGCGGCGGGAGCGCGAATTCGAAGGCGCCGTCGTCGTCCGAGCGCACGACTTCGTCGCCCAAGGTCTCGCCAGGTCCGTCGTAGCCCGCGATTACGTGCACCGCGACGTCGACATTGCGCTGTGGCACGTTCGCACCGCGGAGTACGCGCCCGCGCAGGCGCCACGTCGCTTCGGCATCGACGGCGCGGCGCGCGTGGTCCGACGCGAGCTCGCTGCGTTCGCTGCTCACCGCCGTCGTCGCCGCGGAAGTTGTGTCGAGCGCGTGGCTCGCCGTCGTCGTCGGCTGCGGCTCGACCGCGTCTGCGGCCGTGGTCGTCGCGCTCGCTGCGCCGTCGCTCCACGGGCTCGCCCAAAACAATCCCGCTGCCACAGCGAGCACAACGGCCGCCGCGATCTTCGCATTCGCACTCACCAAAGCACCTCCGAGTGTTGTCGTTCCACCGACACCGCCGAGAACGAGTTTCCAACCATCGAGACCGACGAGCGGCGCGAGAGCGGCGAGGAACTCGCTGCGTCGTTGCGCGTGCTGCGCATCGAGACGCGCGCGCAAGCGTTCGACGCCGCGTTTCACGCGCGTGCGTGCTGTTTCGACCGGCACACCCGTGCGCTCGGCGATCTCGCGCGGCGGCAGATCTTCGACGAGGCGCAATTGCACGGCCGTGCGGTACGGCTCCTCGAGTTCTCCGAGCGCAGTCAGCAGAGCGCGCAGCAATTCGAGTCGTGCCGCACTGTCCGCGGCCGAGGGCGTCGCCTCGTGTTTCGCCGCAGCGTGCTCGCGCACCGTTCGACGTGTCTCGCTTCGCCGCAAGCCCAAGGCCACGCGCCGAACGGCTTCGGTGAGCCAACCGCCGCTGCGCGCTTCGGCTCGCTGTGTGCGCAGTGCAGCGAGCCAGGCTTCCTGCACGGCGTCTTCAGCGAGCGCGGGTTCCAGCAGGATGCCGCGCGCGATGCGCCGCAAGGCCGCCGTTTCGCGGACCAAGTCATCGGAGAGCGCATCGCCTTCGTGCATGTCGCAGGATCATGGTCGCTGAAACGGAAAGCGGTTCACGGTCGCTCGAAATTCGCGCCTTGCGGCTGAGGGAACGAACGAGAGCGCTCGGCAGACGGCAAGTGCGCGAGGGCAGCGGCACCGCGCTCGTTGCGTGGCGATTCCACGACTCGCGAAGTGCAGCACACGCTTTGACGGCGCATGGAACTCGCCGCGAATCCGCGCCGCGATGCGCGCGCGCCTCCTACACTTCGCGGCCCGATGGCGCAGGACGTTTCGAGTTTCGACGCGCACAAGAGCATCCTCGAAGTGCGCCGCGTGCCGCGCACGAGCTATGCCGAGGCGCATGTGCTGCAGGAAACTCTCGTGGAACAGCGCCTCCGCGGCGAGATCGGCGACGTGCTCGTGCTCACAGAACACGAGGCCGTCGTCACCGTCGGACGCGGCAGCGAGCCGAGCGATGTGACCGGCGTGACGCTGCCCGTCGTCAGCGTCGAGCGCGGCGGCGAAGCGACCTATCACGGCCCGGGCCAGCTCGTCGCTTATCCGATCCTGGCCTTGCCCGAGCGGCGGCGCGACTTGCACCGCTACCTGCGCGATCTCGAAGACGTCGTGATACGCGTGCTCGCCGAAGTCGAGATCGAGGGCTCGCGGCGCGCGGGCCTGACGGGCGTGTGGATCGCCGAGCGCAAGGTGTGCTCGATCGGCGTCGCGGTGCGGCGCTGGGTGACGTGGCACGGACTCGCGCTCAACCTCTCGACGGACCTCGGCGCCTTCGCGCAATTTCGTCCCTGCGGTCTCGACGCGGGAGTGATGACCAACGTCGCCTTGCACACCGAACTGCCGCCGACGCGTCTGCTCTACGAGGTGCTGCTCGTGAAGCACTTCTGCGCGGTGTTCGACATGCGCCTGCCTCCGCTTCCGCCGCCCGCCGCGCCGGATCCGCTGCACCTGCCGCTGTTTCCGGGCTGAGCGGAAGTTCCTTCCACAGGCGGCAGCGCCGGATTTCCGTCCGACGGCTGGAGTCCTGCGCACCCGGCGTCCGATCAGGCACACGCTACGCACGGCGGCTCGATCGCGAGCCGTTCTTCGTGCGCCGTTGTCCTCGGCGGAGCCCCCCGATGTCCAATCCCGATGTTGTCCCGATGATCGATCCCAGCGTCATCGCCTCGCTCCGCGAGCTCGACGATGACGGTGGTTCGAGCCTCTTGATCGAGGTGATCGACTTGTACGTCAACGAAGCGTCGGCGCAGGTTGCTGCGTTGCAGAGCGCCTTGCAGTCCGGAGATCTGCGCGCGCTGGAACGCACCGCGCACACGTTGAAGTCGTCGAGCGCAAACGTCGGAGCGCTCGGTTTCGCGGCGCTATGTGCCGATATCGAACATCACGGTCGTGCTGCAAACGCCACGGACCTCGACGAGCTCGTCGGGCGCGCCCAGCAACAGTACGTGGAAGTTTGCAAAGCACTGGCGGCGGTCAAGGGATGAGCGCGGCGGTGAACCACGGTCCCTGGCGATGAACGAGAAGCTATTGGACGAACTGAAGCTCACAGGGAAGCTGCCTTCGCCGAACGGCGTCGGGCTGGCGATCCTCAACCTGACCAAGGGTGAGGACTACGCGATGGGTGACATCACCAAGGTCATCCAGTCGGACCCCGCGTTGACGGGCCGCATCCTGAAGCTCGCCAACAGCGCGGGCTTCGCCACGGCCAACCCCGCAACATCCGTCGCGCAAGCGGCGATGCGACTGGGCGTGCGTTCGGTGCGCAACGTCGCGCTCGGCTTCACGCTGGTCACCGGCAACCGCTCGGGATCGTGCGTCGGCTTCGACTACGAGGCCTATTGGGCGCATTCACTTGCAGTCGCCGTCATGGCGCAGAGTTTGGCTGCGGCAGCGCGCACCGTTCCACCGGCCGACGCCTTCACGTGCGGGCTGGTCAGCGGCATCGGCTCGCTCGCCTTGGCGAGCATCCACCCGGAGCGCTACTCGAACATGCTCGAGCGTGCGCGCCGACAGAACACGCACGACTTGCTCGTGCTCGAGCGCGAAGAGTTCGATCTCGACCACTGCGAACTCGCCGCGGCGATGCTGCGCGATTGGAAGCTGCCCGACAGCTACGCCTATGCCGTCGAAGGTTGCGAGCGCCGCGACGCGGTGAGCGAGGCGCCCGACGAAAATGCGCGTCGCATGACGCGCACCTTGTCGGCGGCGATTCTGCTCGCGCGCGTGTGCCTCGAAGCCAGCGACAATTCCGCGGACAGCGGCGAGCGCGTCACGCGTGCGCTCGCCGATCTCGGCATTTCGGGCGAGGAATTCGAGCGTCTGCGCTCCCAGAGTCAGACCGAATGGGCCGAGTGGGGCAAGGCGTTGCAGATCCCGACCGGCACGCGCGTCAAGCCCGTCGAACTCGTCGAGCAAGCTGCCCGCGCGCTCAACGTTCCGAGCAACACCGAGATCCGTCAGTCCGCCGTCGAACGCAAGGGACTGCGCATCCTCGCGGTCGACGACGACGCCGTTTCCCTGCGCTTGCTCGAGCACCACCTCACGCGCGACGGGCACCAAGTGATGCGCGCGGCCAACGGCCGCCAGGCGCTGATCATGGCGTTGGAAGCGGCGCCGCAGATGCTCGTCACGGACTGGATGATGCCGGAGATGGACGGCATCGAGCTGTGCAAGGCCTTGCGCCGCTCGAACGAAGGGCGCGGCACGTACATCATCTTGCTCACCGGCCGCGAGGACGAGGCGCGCATCGTCGAGGCCTTCGACGCCGGCGCGGACGAATACGTCGTCAAGCCGTTCAACCCGAAGATCCTGCTGGCGCGCGTGCGCGCCGGTCAGCGCATGATCGAGCTGCGCGAGCAAGTCGAGAGCGATCGTCAACTGCGCGATCGTCAAGTCGCCGAAATGGCGGTGCTCAATCGCAAGCTCGAAGCGGCCGCGATGACCGACGTGTTGACCAAGCTCCCCAACCGCCGCTTCGCGATGCGCAAGCTCGAGGACGAGGTCAGCGCAGCGGCGACCGCGGGCGCGCCGCTGTCGGTGATCATGATCGACATCGACCACTTCAAGCTCGTCAACGACAAGTTCGGTCACGACATGGGCGACCTCGTGCTGCGCGAGACGGCCTCGGTGCTGCGCGCCACCACGCGCAAGGGCGATCACGTGTGCCGACTCGGCGGCGAGGAGTTCGTGGTCATCTGCTCCAAGGCCACGCTGGCGCAGGCTTCGATGACGGCGGAACGCATCCGCATCGCCGTCGAAGAGCACCGCATCGGTTTCGGATACGACCGCAACGTCACGGTCAGCCTGGGCGTTTCGTCGATGCAGTGCGGCGCGCGCAACGTCGACGAGCTGATCAAGATCGCCGACCGCCGCGTCTACATCGCCAAGGGCGACGGCCGCAATCGCGTGTGCGCGGCCGACGAACCGCCGCGTCAATCGTTGAGTGCGTGAGGCGCTTTCACTCGACGAAAATCGGGCTCGACCAGGCCATGGAACCGTCGCGTTGGATCACGCGCAGGTAGACCCAGTCGCCGCTCTTCAGCGCGCCCAACGTGGCGCTCGTCGAGTACTCGAGTAGCCCGTCACAAGGCAGCGTCAACACGTCGCCGCCTTTGACGACGACGTCGATGGACTCGAGTGCGTCGGTTCCGATCACGTGCACGAACATCGTCGGCGCCGCGCCGATCGTCGCTGCGGCGAGCACCTCGCCCATGCGTGCGCCGGCAACAGCGAAGCGCAGCAGGATGCGCGCTCCGCTCGTCGCGTAGCAACGGCGCGCCGACAGCGCGGCGTGCACGCCCTCGCGCGTCAACTCATCGGAGAGCAGCGCGACGAGTCCACCGGTCGGATAGTGCGGGCCGAGCGCGGTCAATCCGGGATGACCGTCATGGCCGTCGCCGCTGCCGACGAAGCCCAAGCGCAAGCCGCGTTCGAGCGCATCGCGCGCGAAGTGCTGCGCCTGCGGCGAATGGATCATGCGCGGAGTGTCGTCGGCCTCGCTCGAACCGTGCGCCGAGCACACCTCGACGACCGGCTCGAGCTGCGCATCCGACGCGACGCGCCAATCGATCGCGATCGGGCCGCCGGCGGGATGGTGCGGAATCGTCAAGGCCTTCAGGCCGCGCAAGGCCGCCCAAAGTTGCTGCGGCGATTCGTAGCGCGGATCCATCGACGACAAGAGCGGCGCCTCGTCGCCGAAGTACAGCACGTGGCGATGGCCGTGAATCCAGTTCGTCCATTCGTAACCGGGCAACGCGACGAACGCTCCCGGCGCATCGAACGCGCGCGCGACGGCCACGTTGCGCGTCCACAGCTCGGGATGCTCGTCCATGAACAGCATGCCCCAGTGATCGTGATCGGTCAGCGACGCGACATCGAGCGCAGCGACGTCGCGCGCGTACTCGAACCAATCTTCGGGCGTGCCCGTACCGTCGGAAACGGCGCTGTGACCGTGAAGATCGCCCCACAAAATGCGCGGGCCGGTCGGCGCGACGAACAGCGGATTCGTCGTCGTCTCGAGCACCACAGCGCCCACGATCGCACGCACCTTCAGCCGCAGCACGCCTTCGGCACCGACAACGAAGTTCACCGACTTGCGACCTCGGTCCGCCGGCGAGAGCACGATTTCGCGCGGCAATTCGAGATCTTGCGGCGCATCGAGGATCTCGATGCGCGCGTCGAGCGGTTCGACGATGTCGGCGCGCGCGTCGAGCACCGACAGCGTGAGTTTCACCGTCGCCCCAGGCCGCGCCGTCGAGGTCAACAGCGCCGACAGCAGCGCCGCCGGCCCGGGGCGCACGTCGATGCTCGCACCGTCGGCGACGATCGAGCGCACGTCGTCGCCGTCGCCGTCGACCGCGAACCAAAAGCGCGAACCGCGCTCCGCGTACGCATCGGCGACAGCGCCCGCTTCACCGGCGCCGTATTCGAACGTGACGCGCTCGCCGGAGCCGAGCGCGCGACCGCGGATCTTCACGCACATCATCTGCGGCAAACCGAGCACTTCGAGCTCGACGCCGGGCGCGGCGCTGCTCGCGCGCGTGAAGCCCGGCGCAAACTCCTCGTCGCATTGCGGCTCGCTCCAATTCCAAAACGGCGAGCCCTGGAAGTAGATCGCGCCGCCGACGGCGATGCCGAGCGGGCCGGCCTCGTACTGCAGCGTCCAACGTCCGCGCGCTCCGACGCTCGTCGTCGCAGCGTTGTCCGAAGTCGCGTCGACCCACACGCGTCCACCGCCGTCGGAGGCGTGCCGCGGCGCGAGCTGCGCGGCCCTGAATTGCTCGTAGATGTCGCGCCGCGAAGCGTCTTGAGGATCGAGA
>CAYHRR010000165.1:0-7808 GCA_964358875.1 uncultured Planctomycetaceae bacterium
TGTGCGTGTGCGTGTGCGTGTGCGTGTGCGTGTGCGTGTGCGTGTGCGTGTGCGTTGCCGCGCGGCGACGTGCGCTGCAATGCCGCGCTCACTTTGCGTTGCGAACGTGTGTGCGCTCCGCGCGCGCTTCTTCCTCTAACTCGTCGCGCGTGTGGCCGCTTTGGGCCGCACGCGCGCCTTGGCGCGGCGGCTACTTCGTCTTGACCGGCGCGGCCGGGCGCGTCGGAAGTGCGGCACGGCGTTGCTCGCACAGCTTCAAGCACTCGAGCACCGCGCGTTCTAGTTGCGGGTCGCGTCCGTCGAGCAACGACTTCGCGTCGTTCTCGACCACGATGTCCGGGTCGACGCCGTGGCCTTCGATCGCCCACGCGCCGCTCTTGTCGTTGTTGCCGAACTCCGGAACGCTGACCGCTCCGCCGTCGATCAACGGGCCGTGATCGGAAATCCCGACGACTCCGCCCCACGAGCGCTTGCCGATCAACGGGCCGAGCCCCGAGGCCTTGAACATCCACGGAAAAATGTCGCCGTCGGAGGCCGAGTTCTCGTTGAGCAGGCACACCATCGGGCCGTTGAAGACGACGCTTGGATAGGTGCCGGTGTCGTCGACATCGCGTGTGAACTGCGTGGCGAGCAGCACGCGCCGCAAGCGCTCGATCAACATCTGCGAGACGTTGCCGCCGCCGTTGTTGCGATCGTCGACGACAAGGCCGTCTTTGCGAACCTGGCCGTAGTACCACTTGATGAACTCGCGAATGCCGTCGGCGCCCATGTCGGGAATGTGCACGTAGGCGAGACGACCGCCGGAGAGTTTGTCGACGCGCTCGCGGTTGGTGAGCACGTAGTCGAGGTAGCGCAGCTCCGTCTCCGAGCTGATCGGCGTGACCTTCACTTTGCGCGGCTTGGACTTGTCGAGGATCGATCCGACGAGCGTCAGCTCGATCGTGCGACCGGCCTTGTTGCGCAGCACGCGATAGGGATCGACCTCGGCGCTGAGCGTTTCACCGTCGATGGCGAGCAAGTATTCGCCGACGTGCACGTCGATTCCGACCTCGGTCAAGGGCGAGCGGTAGCGCTCCTCCTCGTTTTGGCCGCGCAGAATCTTGGTGATCTTGTAGGCCTTCGACGCCACTTCGTACTCGAGATCTGCGCCGAGCAACGCGACCTGCGGGCGCGCGGGCGCTTGCCAATCGCCGCCCGAGACATAGGCGTGGCCGATGTTGAGCTCTGCGACCATCTCGCCGAGCACGTAGTTGAGATCGGCGCGATGGCCGACGTGCGGCAGGAGCTGCTCGTATTGATCGTGCAGTGCCTTCCAGTCGTAGCCGTGCATGTTCTCGACGTAGAAGTAGTCGCGATAGCGCCGCCACACTTCCTCGAAGACCTCGTTCCATTCGTCGCGCGGCACGCGCTCGACGTACATGTCGGAGGTCGCCACGTTCTTCTTCGAATCGCCTGCGCCCGTCTTTGCATCGAGGAACTGATAACCGCCGCCGCTCGCGACGAGCAGCTTCGAACCGTCACAGCTCAGCGCGTACCCGTTCGCATCCGCGACGAGTTCGCTCGCCTCGCGCTTGTCCATCGAAAAGACCATCAAGGCGGTCGGCCGCTCGCCGTCGCGTCCGTAGTAGGACGCGGCGCTGCGCATGTAGAAAAGGTGCCCGTCGTTGCACGTGAGTCCGGAGTAGTTGTCGGCCTCGATCGGCACGCGCGTCGCACGCGCAGCGAGGCCTTCGAAGTCGATGGCGACGGGCTTCTTCGGTGCGTCCTTTGCCGCGTCGTCCGACTTGTCGTCCGGCTTCTTCGCATCGTCGACCTTCGCGATCGTCACCTCGTCGCTGCGCGGCGGGAACGGATGCGCGACGTCTTTGCGCAAGGCGAGCGCGAACAAGCCCGTCGTGCGATTGACCGCGAAGTTCCACTCGAGGGTCGTGAACAACTGCGGCGCGAACTCGCGGTCGCAGAAGTAATAGAGGTAGTCGCCCTTGCGATCCCAGACGGGCTCCGTTTCGTTCCAAAGCTCGTCGGTGACGCGATGCAGCACGCCGTCGGCGGCGCCCCAGATGTAGAGCGAACGCAGTCCGTTGGGGTCGGTCATGCTGAAGGCCAACCAGGCGCTGTCAGGCGACCACGAGTAATCGCCGGTGCCGCCGCCGGGATTGCGCGCGACCTCGCTCAACGCGCCGCCGTCGACCAACGCGACACGCACGCGATTGGACTTGTCGCTGAACGCGATGCGCGAGCCGTCGGGCGACCAACGCAGACCGTTGAGCTGACGATCGCCGCCGTGCGTGAGCTGCACGGGCTCGCTCGCGCCGTCCTGCGCGACGAGCCACAACTCGTCCTCGCCCGTTTTGTCGGAGATGAAGGCGATGCGCGCGCCGTCGGGCGACCATTCCGCTGCACGATCGTGAACGCCCGAGGTGCGCGTCAGGTTGCGCGTCGCACCATGTTCGATCGGCGCCGAAAACACATCGCCGCGCGCCGTGAACAGCGCGCGTTCGCCCTTCGGGCTCGCGGCAAAACTCTCGATGCGTTCGCCGACGGCGACGCGCGACGGACGGCTCGCGACGCCGTCGTCGGGCACGTGGATCGCGAGCTTGCGATTCGCGCCCTTGCGCGTGTCGAACACCCACAACTCGCCGTCGTTCTCGTACACGATCTCGCCGTCGTCACCCTTCGCGGGCCAACGCACGTCCCAGGTCGTGCTGTGCGTCAGTTGCACTACGGCGCTCGACTTCGTGTCGAAGCTGAACAGGTTGAGCGTGCCGGTGCGGTCCGAGCAGAAGTAGATCGCGTCGCCGATCCACATCGGATCGCGTTCGGTGCGCACCGAATGCGCGACCGGCGTCAGCGCGTGCGTCGCGAGATCGAAGATGAACAGGTCCTGGGCCCAGCCGCCCTGGTAGCGCTTCCACGTCCGGAAATCGCGCGTCAACGGCGAGTAGGCGACCTTGGTTTCGTCGGGTGAAAGGTCACCGCCACCCGACACCGGCATCGCGAGGACCTTCGCCGGACCGCCGTCGAGCGGCGCGAGGTAGAGGCGCGTGTCGGTGAGGTCCCAACCTTCGCGCATCGAACGGAACAGCACGTTCTTCGAGTCCGCCGACCAACCGTAGACCTGATTGTCGTAGCCCCAACGCTGCGGCAACGGCCCGCGCGCCGGATAGAAGGTCAGCTGCGTCGGCGCTCCGCCCGCGATCGGAATCACGTAGACCTGCTCGTCGCCGTCGTACTGGCCGGTGAAGGCGACCCACTTGCCGTCCGGCGAAAAGCGCGGGAACAACTCGAGCCCCGGATGCGCGGTCAAGCGCGTCGCGTCGCCGCCGTTCGACGGCGCGAGCCACAGATCGCCGGCGTAGCAGAACGCGACTTTGTCGCCGTGGATGTCGGGAAAGCGCAGCAGTTTGGTCTGCGCGGAAGCGGTGCCGCACAGAGCGAGGAGGGCCGTCACGCGAGCGAAGGGCTGGAGGTTCATGCGCGAGAGCGTGGGAACCCGTGCTCGCTGTTGTCAATCGAGTCGCCGCGCGAGACACGACCTCAACGAGAGTTTGGCGCAACCGAGATCAAGTCGTCGACAGCGGCGGCGCCGTGCGTTGCTCGCGCGAGTAGACGTGCCACGCGCGCACTTCGCGCCACAGCACAAGGCCCAAGCCGAGCCACATCCAAACCAAGTGGATGCTGTGCCCCCACTCGAATGCCCCACCCGGAGCCTCTGCGTGCTCGTCCGAAAACCAGCGAAACACGACCACGGCGACGAAGACCCAACAGCCGACTGCGAGGCCATACCACGGCCAAATCGCCCAAGTCCGACCGAGCCAAAGACCGAGGGTCGCGATCGGCAAAACGGCGCAGACCAGTACGCCCGTCCACGAGCCGACGACGACTGCCGCGGGAAGAAAGCCGAGGCAGCTCCAGCCGGTCAACTTCGAAATCACGCCGAGAGCTCGTCCCGGAGAGGCGAGTGGCGCGCGCACGATGAAGCGCCACGGCACCGCCATCCCCAAGCAAAGCGCGACCGCGCCGAGCATCGCCAACCGAGAAACTGCTCCGCCCTTCGCAATGTTCGGCTGTGGCAGAAGCACCAACAGCAGCACGAAGCACCCGAGGACGCCGCACAGAACGCGGAACTGCCAGCGGTTCTCCAGGGGTTCCATCGGACGCGCGACCTCGCGTCGATCGTAGCAGGCGCGCGCGCTCACGGCCGACTCTCGCGCGTCACCAGCGCGGACTGCACGTGCAACTGCATGCACCGGACGCTCTGTGCCGAATCAAGTGCGGAGCTCACGGTCGACGGATTCCGATCCCGGTGTGCAGATGACTGCGGAGAGCGGCGCGTTCCCTCGTGCGCGAGCGAGACGGCTTTCGTGCCGAATCAAGTTCGCGAGCATCCAGTTTTTCCGTGACCACCTGCAACCGGCGAACACGTCGATCCGTCGTGATTGCGATGACCACGAGAACGACTCGCAGGGTTGGACGTGCACGACAGCACGAGCTGCAGTTGCGCAGTTGGGGCGGCGCGCGACACGGGGCGGGGCGCAAACCGAACGGAGATCGAGCGGGAGTGCCGCACACGACACGACCTGCACTCGCCCAGCGACATCCGGTCCACGTCACCGTGCGCGTTCGCGCCGGCGTCCCCAACCTGCGGACTGATGTCTCACGTCGTGAGATCGAACGTGCGATGTCGTGCGCGGCCGAGCGCTTCGGAACGCGGTTGGTGCACTACTCGATCCAGACGACGCACCTGCACCTGGTGGTCGAGGCGAAGGACCGAAGCGCGCTCTCGCGGGCGATGCAGGGACTCCAAGTGCGCGTGGCACGCGCGCTCAACCGATTGTGGAAGCGCGTCGGAGCCGTCTTCGTCGATCGCTTCCACGCGAGGGTCCTTCGCACTCCGCGCGAGGTTCGCAACGTGCTCGTGTACGTCCTCCACAATGCGAAGCATCACGGATTGTCGATCGCCGGAGTCGATCGATGTTCGTCAGGTCCGTGGTTCGACGGATGGAGAGAAACGATCCCGCTCGATTCCCGAGCGTCCCCGTGCGCGCGCGCACGGACTTGGCTGCTGAACCTCGGCTGGCGTGTGCACGGCTTGATCGGAGTCCATGCTTCACCAGCGCGGAGCGTGTCAGCCGGCGCCAGCGACTGCTGACGGCGGCGAGTGACGGCGTTTGGGCTTGTGCAACGGACAGCCCAGTCGCGCGATGCGCCACAGTAGACGACGCCGGCAAAGGCAGATCTTCTCCAGCGATCCGGCCTTCACGAGCTCGAGCAGTTGCTCCGCTTGAGGGTAGTCCTGATCGCTGGCTGCACGCTGCAGCGCGCGACGAGCTTCACTCGTTGCTCGCTTGGGCCGCGCGGCGAGCAGCACCGTCGCCAAGAAGTACTGAGCCTCCTCGCGCCCGTAGGGGGTGATGAACCGACTGGCAATCGCAGCACGGTACGCGCGCTCCGCCTGCACGACGTTCCTTCGAACACCGAGACCAACCTGATACGCGTAGCCGACATCGAGGAAGTCGTCCCCGGATCCGAGAGCCGCCGCGCGGCGAAACCACTGGAAGGCCGCGCGGTGATTCCCGACGAGGCGGTAGCTGGCAGCGAAGTTTGTCGCGCCACACTCGTCACCACGGAGCGCGCGGCTCCGCCACCTTGCCCGGAATGCGGCCTCTCGCTCGACGATGTTCATTGAGACCACTTCGACTCGTGCCTTGTCAGCGCGAAGCAGTGTCCAAGCGACACCTCATGCAGGCAAGCTCGCGGACGGCGATTGCATTCGAGGCGCGACGTGCCCGGGCGCTGCGCGCCACACCGTGGCCCGTTTTCGCTCCCGCAGCTGCTCGAAGAAGCCCGCGCGGCGGCGTTCCATGCGTTCGGCGGAATAGAGCTTCGTCGACAGCGCGCGAAAACCGGTGCGCAGCTCGTCGGGCGTCATGCGCGCCGGCCGGTAGTTGACGTCGAACAACGTGCACAGCTCCCAACGCCCGGGTTGCAGCACGCGACCTTCGGCGAGCAAGCGCGTGTATAGCGGCGTGCCGGGAAACGCCGTCAGGTACGTGATCTGCACTTCGAAGAGATGCGTCTCTTCAGCGAAATCGAGCACGCGCTCGAACACGTCCGGGCCGTGCGTGTCGAGGCCGAGGATGAAACAACCGTTGACCGTGACGCCGGCGGATTGGATGCGGCCGATGGCTTCGGCGTAGTCGTGCGCGCGCCGCGCTTTGAAGTTCGTGCGCAGTTCGAGCCCTTCGAGCGCCGAGGCCTCGGGGCTTTCGAGTCCGATCAACAACTGGCGACAACCCGAGCGCGCGATCAGTTCGAGCAACTCCGGGTCGTCGGCGACGGAAATGTCCGTCTCGGTGAACCACTTGATGCCGAGCGGGATCAACGCGCGGCACAGTTCCTTGCTCCAGGCCTTGTCGACGAAGGTGTTGTCGTCGGCGAACTCGATGAACGCGTTCGGACGCACGCGCCGGATCGCATGGATGTCGCGCACGACGTCCGCGACGGGACGCTTGCGATAGCGCTGCGTGAGCATCACGGTCGAGGCGCAGAACTCGCAGCGCCACGGGCAACCGCGCGAAGTCTGCACGGTGAAGCGGTTGTAGGGGCGCGCGCCGAGCAGGTCGTAGCGCGGCTCGGCGAGCGCGGCGATGTCGACGGATCCGCAGTCCGCCGCACGCACGATGCCTGTGCGCTCGCCACGCTCCGCCGCGCGCACGATGCGCGGCCACACGTGTTCGCCTTCGCCGACCGCGACGAAGTCCGCATGTTGCGCCGCTTCGTCCGGCAACGACGAGACGTGCAACCCGCCCATCGCGACCAGCACGCCGGCCGCGCGCAAGCGATCGGCGATCGAGTAGGCCTCGAAGATCTGCGCAGAGAAGGTGCTGATCGCTACGAGGTCGCAGTCGTAGAGCAACTCCGGTTCGTCGCGATCTTCACTCGCTTCGCAGTAGACGAGTTCGTGCCCCGCCGGCGTCGCTGCGGCGAGGTTGAGCAGTCCGAGGCTCGGCAAGGCCGCGATCTGTTTCGAGCGTTCGACGAAACCCGGCAGGGTCAGCCCGAGCCGCAACAACTCAGGGTCGTGCGCGCGAATGCCGCTCATCGCCAACAGTCCGATCTTCATAGCTGCGTTCCTCCTCGTTCCATCGAGAGCCACAGCGTCAACGCCGCAGCGCTCGCCAAACTGATCACCGGCAGCGCGAACAAGTGCCGCAGGCGCGGCACGAACGCACTCGACCAACACACCAGCGGCATGGCGATCGCTCCGACGCGCCAGCACAACCAACACGCCGTGGCGAGCGAACCGCTCGCGCTCGCAGCGGACGAATTCGCGCACAGCATCTGCAGCATGCCGAGCGCGATGCAGGCGATGTGCCCCAGACGCAGCAAGCGGCGCCGCCAGCTCGTGTAGCCGCCGAGGAATTCGTCGCGCTGAAATCCAAGGCCGAGCAGCGCGCCGCTCGCGAAGCCGAGCAACACCAGCGCCAAGCCGACGCGCCACGCGCCCTGTGCGTTCAGTTCGAACATGGCGGAGAGCATCGGCTCGATCGCGCGCCGACGGTGCGAACTCGTGCCGCTCGGCGCGCAAAGCAGCGCGAATCGAGGCGGAGCGGCGGTCGTTCCGCGGCCCGTCGCCTCGAGCGCCCGGCGCGAGCACAGCGCGTCGTTCAACGGCGTGCGGCGCCTGCCATCGCGCCGGGAACACCGCCGCGAGCGGCGAAAACGGCCGGGAACTCGCTGAATCTCCCGAACTCGCGGCCTCACGCGACAGCCGCTCTCACGTCGGAATTGCGGCGGCGCTCCGA
>CAYHRR010000166.1:0-7790 GCA_964358875.1 uncultured Planctomycetaceae bacterium
GCGAAGACCTACGACACGTTCCGGCCGACCGCGACCCTCGACTACAAGACGCTGGTCGAGCGGCTGTCGCCCCTCGAACGCTGGATCGCGCAAGCGACCTTTGTCCAGGGTGCGCTCGACAACTCCAACGACCGCGAGGTGCTGGCCTGGATCAAGAAGATCGAGGAGCTCCGTCCGCGCGAAGTGCACCTGTACACGCACGAAGGCCGCGGCAAGGGCGGCGTGAAGGCGGTTTCGGCTTCCAAGCTCGAGGAGATCGCCGCGAAGCTGACCGAGAAGACGAACATCCCGACCGAAGTCATCGTGCGCGAAGCGCAGCCGGCCTGAACACCGGGCGCTGACGAGCGTTGACCCTACTGGCTGAATTGCGGGGCGTGGTGAAGGTCTACGAAGACCGCACCGCGCTCCGTGAGTTTTCGCTCCAAGTCCAGGCCGGCGAAGTGTTGGGTCTGCTCGGCCCCAACGGCGCCGGCAAGACGACGGCGGTCAAGATCCTGTGCGGCCTGCTCGAGCCCACCGCCGGATCGGCCTGGATCGGCGGCATCGACGTGCGCGCGGACCCGATCGGCGCACGGCGCAAGCTCGCCTTCGTGCCCGACGGAGCGCCGCTGTACGCCAACCTGTCGCCGCGCCGGCACCTTCAACTCGTCGGGCGCCTCCACGGCATGGACGAAGCGACGATCGAGCGCGAGTGCGTGCGCCTGTTAGAAGCGCTCGACCTCGGTGAGCGCATCGACGACCCCGTCGGCCAGTTTTCGCGCGGCATGCGGCAGAAGGCCGCCTTGGCCTGCGCGATCCTGCCCCGTCCGGCGCTACTCGTGCTCGACGAACCGCTCGAAGGCCTCGACGCGCCGACGACGGCCGTCGTGAAGGAGATCCTGCGCGAGTGGGCGCGCGGCGGTGGCGCGGTGCTTTACACGTCGCACCTGCTCGATGTCGTCGAGCGCGTGTGCGATCGCATGGCGATCCTCGCGGCGGGCGAACTCGTCGCGCTGGGCACGCTCGACGAACTGCGCGCGCGCTCCGGCAACGATGGGACCTTAGAAGAGGTCTTCCGCGCTGTGACCCATGCCGAAGACCCGGCCGTGAAGGCGCGCCAAGTGCTCGGGCTACCCGCGCGCTGAAGAGCGTGCGAGTCTCGCGCTCGCCGATCGCGAGGACGCTGCGCGAAGCACCGTCAGCAACGGGCGCACACGCTCTTCGCAGCACGCGCGCTCCGTCGGCTCCAGGAGTCGGCGTGGCACACCACTCGGGGTTCGGATCGACACGTGACGCCGAACTACTGAGTGCGCGGCGACGCCTGCGGCCACAGTCCGTGTGCGATGAATAGACCGATGGCGCGACGTAAGGTGCGTCCATGAACGACAGCGAGAAGCGTGCGGTGGTCGCAACGTGTCTGATGGCGGCCTTCGCCGACGGTGCGAAGGCGGAGAAGGAGCGCGACGAAATCCGGCGCATCGCCGACAGTCTGCTCAGCGACGCCGACGCTCGAGCGGCGCTCGCCTACCAAGACGCCTTGCTCGGACGTCTGACGCCGGCGGCCATCGCAGCCGAAATGCCGAGCCGCGATGCGCGTCAAGTCGCCTACGAGATGGCGGTGTGCGTCTGCAACGCCGACGGCATCCAGAGCGAGGCCGAGAAACGCTTCCTGACGGAGTTGCGCGCGGCGCTGCAGCTCGACGTCATCGAGGCGACGCGCTTCAGCGACGGTGCGCACGCGATCGTCGCGCAACCGCTCGCGTCCGTGCCGCCTGCGAGCGACGAGCAGGTCGACAAGCTGATCCTCGACAACGCGATCTTGTGCGCCGCGCTCGAGCAACTGCCGCAGCGCTTGGCGACGATGGCGATCGTCCCGTTGCAGATGCGCCTCGTCTACAAGGTCGGCGCCAAGTACGGCTTCACGCTCGACAAGGGCCACGTCGTCGATCTGCTCTCGACCGCCGGAGTCGGCATGACCGCGCAAGTGATCGACGGTTTCGCGCGCCGCATGATCACCGGCTTGGTCGGGCGCTTCGCCGGCGGATTGATCACCGGACTTTCCGGTCGCGCGGCCTCGTCGGCCTTCGCCTTCGGCTCGACCTATGCTCTCGGCCATCTCGCCAAGCGCTACTACGCCGGCGGGCGCAAGTTGAGCGCAGCGCAGATCAAGGAGCTGTTCTCGTCGCTCGTCGATGAAGCCCGCGGCGTCGAAGCTCACCACGCGAGTTCGATCGCCGAACGCGCGCGCAGCGTCGACGTCGGCGCGTTGGCTTCGCTCGTGCGTTCGAGCTGAGTCTTGGTCGCACGCGAAGCGATGCTCGGCGGAGCGCTGCGTGAATCGTCGGCTCGCGCAGCCGCAGCCTTCGCAATCGGCGCGACGGCGCTCACGCTCGATCAACTCGGCCCGTGGTTTCCTCACGGCAACGCGGCTCGCATCGCCATCGGTCTCGCGGCGACAGCGGCACTCCTCGCGCTTGCGCGCGGGGATCGTGAGAGCGTCGGCTTGCGGTTCGCGCCTGCGCAAGGGTGGCGTTGGTGGCTGAAGGCGACGCTCGTCGTCGGAGTCGTATTCGGAATGGCGCTCGTCGCGTGGTTCGCGCTGGAGTGGGCACTCAAAGGCTCGGTCGACGTCGTGCGCGCGCCCTACAGCCTTGATCTCGCCGACGTCGTCCACGGCCTGCTCGTCGCGCCGCTCGTCGAAGAGCCGCTGTACCGAGTCGCGCTGTGCGTTCCGCTAGCCGCGCTCGTCGACAGGCGCATCGCGATCGTCGCGAGCGGCGTCGCCTTCGCGCTGCTGCACGTGCGCTACGGCAACGCGGGCCCGACCAACATGCTCGCCGGCTTCGTGCTCGGCTGGGCCTTCGTGAAGAGCCGCTCGCTCGCGCTGCCGATGTTGCTGCACGCGCTGGGCAACGCGTGCGTGTTCACTTGGTGGCGCTTGCACGGCGCGTGAGAGCGTCAGACGTGCACGATCGGCGTCGGGTGCATCTGCTCGTCGACCGCGACCATCGTGACGCGGGCTTCGGTCACGTGCGCGAACTTCGTTCGATCGCTCGAGCGTTGCGCCCAAACGGAAACGCTCACGGTGATCGAAGTGCGACCGATGCGCAGCGTGTCAGTGAAGAACGACACGAGGTCGCCGACGAACACCGGCTGTTTGAACTCGACTTGGTCGAAGGCGACCGTGACGAGCTTGCCGGGGTGCTGCAAATGCGCCTCGGTCGCCGCCGCGAGGTCGATGTAGGACAGGATCACGCCGCCGAAAATCGTGCCGACCGCGTTGGTGTCGCGCGGCATCAACACGAGGCGGATCGCGGGCTGCTTGTCCTTCGGATACTCGAGCTCTGTGTTCATGGTTCGGCGAGCGACCGTTCGGCCCAAGCGCGCACACGGCGCTCCAACTCGGGCGTTCGGCCGCGAAAGAAGTGGTCGACGTCGGGCACGACATCGATTTCGAAGTGAGAGGTCAGTGCGCCGATGCGCTCGTGGAAATCGTCGGGCGTGCCGAACTCGTCGTTGCCTGCGAGCAACACGTGGGTCGGTTGTGTGAGCGCGCGAATGAACGTGCAGTCGTAGGCCTTGCTCGGCAAGGCAACGAGCAACAGTCGCCGCATGCGTGGTTCGCGCAGGGCCAACGCACCGACGGTGCGGGCACCGAACGAAAAACCGGCGCCCCACAGCGGAAGGCCCGGGAATTCGCGCTCCAAATGATCGAGCGCGGCGACGACGTCTTGTTCCTCGGCGCCGTTGCCGTCGTGTTCGCCTTCGCTGTCCCCCGCGCCGCGAAAGTTGAAGCGCAGCACCGCGAGACCGGCCGACTGCAGTCCGCGCGCGACACGAAAGGCGACGTTGTTGTCCATCGTTCCGCCGAAGACCGGATGCGGATGGCACACGACCGCGGCTGCGCGCGGAGCGACGCCGTCCTTCGGCAACCACGAGATCGCGTCGAGTCGCCCCGCCGGACCTGGGATGAAATGCCGCATGGAGCGGCGTACTTTAGCGAGCGATGGTCGCGCGAGTCCTGATCCTGTTGCGCGCGCGCCTCGCCGCGCAGAGCACCGACGCCGCGTTGCCTTTCGCAGCGCTGATGATGCAGGCCTTCATCACGAGCGTCGTGTGCGGATTGGTGCGCGACGACCTGCCGCCCTTCGCCTACGCGCTCGTCGCGCTGTCGACCAGTGCTGCGCTGGTCGCAGTTCCGTTGCTCGGCGAACTCGCGGGCTTGCTGGTCGCCGACGAGGCCGCCGAATGGATTCGCGCGCAGCCCGTGCGCGCGAGCGAGCTGCACCTCGCGCGCACGGCTCATCTGATGATCGCGCTCGTGATGCTGAGCCTCGGCTCGCTCGTTCCTGCAGCCTTGATCGCGACCAACGGATTCGACGTCGCGATGCGCGTCGAGTTGATCGCGCTCGGCCTCGCACAGTCCTGTGCGATCGCCGCGACGCTGCTGCTCGTGCAGGCCCTGCTGCGTGGGCGCGCGCAGCCGCTGTTGGTCGCGGCGCAAGCGGCGTTGTTCGTCGGTGTGCTGTTCGGAGCATCCGTCGGATTGCGCGCCGTTCCGCACATGGTCGCGTGGCATTCACCGAGCGACGCGAGTTCGATCGGCCGGTTTCCGCCGGCCTGGTTCGCCGCTCCGTTGTCGTCGCGAGCACTTGAATTCCCGTGGAATTCTGCGGCCGTCACGTGCGGCGCACTCGCGCTCGCGACGCTGCTCTTGTTGCCCGCTCCGCCCGCAGCGACCTATCGTCGCAACGAGCCGTTGCTCGCGTGGTTGCTGATCGTTCCGCGCAAGTTGGCCGCGCGTTGGTGGGTTCGCGGCCGCGAGCGCGCGATGTTCGAGTTTCTTTTCGACGCGCTGCCGCGCGAGCGCGACTTCGTGATCCGCACGTACCCCTTGCTCGCCGTTCCGGTCGGCTTCCTGTGGTTCAGCGCGCGCGGCGAGTCCGTCGCGGCGCGCGAGGGCTGGCTGTCGTTGCTGCTGTTCATCCCCGGCGCGTACTTGCCCTTGCTCTCAGCGCACGTGCCGGCGTCGACCTCGCACCGCGCGCGTTGGATCGTCGACACCGCGCCGCTTTCGCAGGGCGAGCTCGACAACGGCGCGATGAAAGCAATCGTCGTGCGGTTCCTGCTCCCGCTGTATGCGCTCCTCGCGGTGCTCGGCGTGTTGCTCGACGGTGCGTCGATCGTCGCGCGACTCGCCTTGCCGGGTTTGCTCGCAGCCATCCTCGTGTTGCGCGTGACATGGAGCACCTGCGTCACCGCGCCGCCGCTCTCGACGCCGCCCGACGAGATGTACGTCAACCGCGATTGGCTCGGAATGCTCGGCGGCGTCGGACTGGGACTGACGCTGCTGTCGATCGTCGCGGCGAAGTACGTGCACACGCCTTGGCAGACGGCGTTGTTGATCGCAGTGCTGCTCGCGTTCGAGATCCGACTCGACCGCAAGCAACGCGCGAGCACGCTTCAGCCCGTGTAGAGCGGATCGCCGTTCACGCGCATCCACTCGGCGAGTCGCGCGCGCATGTCGGCGAGCTCGCGCGCGTGCGCCGGATCCGCAGCGAGGTTTTTCAGCTCGTACGGATCGCTTTCGAGGTCGTAGAGCTCCTCGGCCGCGCGCCACAGCAAAGCGTGCATGCGCGCCGCGAGCGCCGGATCGTTCGCCGCGGCTTGCTCCCACGAACTCCACGTTTCGCTGTGCTCGACGATGTTGCTGTCGAACTCGTTCTCGGGGCTGAAGTTGCGGATGTACTTGAAGCGCGCCGTGCGCAGCGAGCGCGAAGGAGTCGGTGCACCGACGCGGCCGGCCGTGTGTTGCCCGACGATCGCATCGCGCACGCCGCGCGTTTCGCCGCGCAACAGCGGCAGCAGCGAGCGGCCGTCGAGCGTGCCGGCAGCGTCGATTTCGAAAGCGTCGAGCGCCGTCGGCAGGATGTCGATCAAGCTGACCAACGCGTCGCTCACACCGCCGGCCGCCAGCGCGCGCGGCCAACGCGCGATGAACGGCAGGTTGATGCCGCATTCGTAGAGCGTCGTCTTCGCGAAGGGAAACGGTTGGCCGTTGTCGCTCGTGAGCAGCACGAGCGTGTCGTCGCGCAGACCGCGCGCGTCGAGCTCCGCGAGCAAACGCCCGACGCTGCAGTCGAGGCGCCAGATCGCGTCGTAGTACAGCGCGAGTTCCTTGCGCGTCGCCGGCGTGTCGTAGAGCGACGGCGGCACGCTGAGCTTCGTCGGATCGTGCGGCACCGGCGTCGGCTGGCACTCGGGCGTGTCGTAGGGCGCGCGGAACGGTCGGTGCGGATCCTTGAGGTTGACGACGAGCGCCATGCGCCGCTCGCGAAACGTGTCGAGCATGCCGCCGAATGCTGCGGCCAATTCGGCTGTGTCGCGCGCGCCGCCGACTTCGCGCGGCCGCTCCCACTTCTCGAAGCGGAACTTCTCGAGCGGCTCGACGTTGAGCTTGCCGATCATGCCCGTCGCGCACACGTCCGGCGTCAAGAGCTCGGTCCACGTCGCGACGTCGGCGCGGATCGGCGTAAAGCCCGTCGCGCCGTTCTTCGTCGGATACAGACCGGTGTACAGCGCGGCGCGCGCAGGTTTGCAGATTCCGACGGGCGTGTAGCCGCAGCGAAAACGCATTCCCTGCGCCGCGAGCGCGTCGATGTTCGGCGTGTGGCAATCGCGATTGCCGTAGCAACCGAGATCGATGCGACTGTTGTCGTCGGCGACGAAGACGATGACGTGACGCGGTCGCGCGACGGGCTTCGAAGGCGTCGCGCGTTGCGTTTCGCACGCGAGCGTCGTCAGCAGCGGCGACGCAGCGGCGGCGACGAGCACGTCGCGACGTGTGGGTTGCAGCGCGCTCATTCGCTCCACTCCGCGAGCAGCACGTCACCGTTCGCGCGCATCCACTCGCGCAGCGCCGCGCGCATCCGCTTCAACTCGCCGGCGTAAGCAGCGTCGTTCGCAAGGTTGACCAGTTCGTTCGGGTCGACCTCGAGATCGAAGAGCTCGTCCTCGGCGCGGTACAAAAAGCTCGTCATGCGCTCGCGAATTTTCTCGTCGCGTCGCGCCAGCTCGCCGCCGGATTCCCAGGTCAGTGTGTGGCCGACGACATTGCTCACCGTCGCGCGCTCCGTGTGGAAGTTGCGGATGTACTTGAAGCGCGCCTCGTGCAACGCGCGCGACGGCGCACCTTGTTCGCGGTTGTTCTCGGTTTGCATCGTGACGAGAGCCTCGCGCACCGAGCCGCGCTCGCCACGCAACATCGGCAGCAAGGACACGCCGTCGAGCGCGCGCGGCGCTGCGTCGAACAGCTCCAACGCCGTCGGAAGCAAATCGACGTTGCTGACGAGCGCGTGGTTGACGCCCGGATGCACACCGGGGCCGCGCGCGAGGAGCGGCATGTGGACGCCGGCTTCGTAGAGCGTCGACTTCGCGAAAGGAAAGGCCATGCCGTTGTCGCTCGTGAACAACACCAAAGTGTCGTCGGCGTGGCCGGCTTCCGCCAAAGCCGCGAGCGCGAGTTCGAAGGAGCGATCGAGACGCGCGACGCAGTCGTAGTACTGCGCGAGTTCGAGGCGCGTGCCCGGTGTGTCCCACAAAAACGGCGGCACACGCAGTTTCTCGGGAGCGAGCGACGGCGTCGCGGGCGCCTCTTCGTCGAAGGGTCGATGCGGATCGTGGAGCGCGAGCACTGCGGCGAAACGGCGCTCGCCGACGCCGGCGAGGAATGTGCGCAGGTGATTTTGGAACACCACCGGATCGCGGCGGCTCGGCATGTCCTTCGCCTTGACCAGATAGTCGAAGGGGAA
>CAYHRR010000167.1:0-7768 GCA_964358875.1 uncultured Planctomycetaceae bacterium
GGTCAATGAACACCAGGCGGTCGTCGAAGTGATGACCGACAAGGCGACCGTCGAAATCCCCGCGCCCGCAGCTGGCAAGTTGCTCGAGCAGCGCGTGAAGGCCGGCGACGTCGTGCCGGTCGGAAGCGTGCTCTTCGTGCTCGAAACCGCGGGTGCAAGCGTCGCCGCTGTGTCGCACGCGCCGGTTCATGCCGCTCCCGCGCTCGCGAGCGTCGCTGCTGCAGCTCCCACGAGACGCCCTGATGAACGCGTACGCGGTGACGAACGCGTGCTCGCCGTGCCGAGCGCGCGCCGCGTTGCGCGCGATCTCGGCATCGATCTCGGCGAAGTCGGCGGCTCCGGTCGCAATGGCGTCGTGCGTCGCGCCGACGTCGAGGCGTTTGCGAAGTCGCGCTCGAGCACGCCTGCGGCGAGTGCGAAGCCCGCGGCTACGGCCTCGGCTTCCGCGCCGAAGCCCGCCGTCGCACCGCTCTCGTTCGCTCCTCAAGCCGGCGAGACGCGCATCCCGTTCCGCGGCGTGCGCCGCAAGATCAGCGAAGCGATGGTGCGCTCGAAGTTCACCGCGCCGCACTTCACCGTCGTCGAAGAGCTCGACGTCACCGACCTGATCCGCCTGCGCGAGCAAGCGAAGACGCTCGGCGCCGAGAGCGGCGTCAAGGTCACCTTCATGCCGTTCATCATGAAGGCGGCGGCGCTCGCGCTCGCGAAGTACCCGATGCTCAACGGGCATCTCGACGAAGCCGCGCAGGAGATCGTGCGCTGCGGCTACGTCAACCTCGGCATCGCGATGGACACCGACAACGGCTTGATCGTGCCGGTGCTGAAAGACGTGCAGGCCAAGGGGATTTTGCAACTCGCGGCCGAGCTCAACGAACTCGCCGAGCGCACGCGCGCGGGCAAGGTCAAGCCCGACGAGCTCAAGGGCTCGACCTTCTCGATCACCAACGCCGGCAACATCGGCGGCATCTTCGCGACACCGATCATCAACTTCCCCGACATCGCGATCCTCGGCGTGCACCGCATCGTCAAGCGCCCCGGCGTCGTCGAGACCCCGCAAGGCGACAAGATCGAAGTGCGCCAGTACATGAACATCTCGTGCTCCGTCGACCACCGCCTCGCCGACGGCGCCGACGGCGCGCGCTTCCTCGTGCACGTGAAGCGGCTGCTCGAGAATCCGGGGTTGTTGGCGCTCTAGCCTTCGCGCGCGCCATTCAGGTTGCGCTCGAAGCTGCGCCCGAACTCGTGCGACCGCGGTGCTCCGCCAGCCGACGCTGGAGTTCGCCGCGCAACGTTTCGAGTTCCATCTCGAGTCCATCGGGGATGTTCACAGGTGTGCCGGTGAGCGATGCATTCGCGCTCAACAGCCCACTGATGATGCCGCGGCGTGCGGTGTGCAAGCGTTCGCCCTCGCGGAGGTAGATCGCGAGAAAGCGAGTGCCTAACGGGAACCGCATGATCTCGACGTGCGAGATCTGCTCCCACGCGATGAAGCCTGCCGCAGCACCTGTCGCTTGATCGGTCACTCCGCGCTCGTCGAGCAACAACGCAGGACGCTTCGACAACAGGCGCAGCAGTATCCAGATCGAACCGGCACCGAAGAACACGACGCCCACGATGCCGACGAGTCGGACCTCGAAGCGGTCGTGGAAACGCGGTGCCGTCGCAATCGCGCAAGAGCAGACGATCAACAGGATCGCGCCCAACAGCAACGCGAGCATGCGGCCTTTCTTGTGGAATAGGACGAGCGGTGTCATCGATCTCAATCGTTGGAGAGTGGTCTCGTGCGACAGGCCGCGATACGAGGATTTCGTCGCCGCGCTCGCAGTTGGGTGGAACGAACTCGACGACAACAATGGACGAGGACGCGGCGGCGCACGCGAGAACTTCGGGCGGTCTTCACTACGCGCCGAGGAACCAGTGGATGTAGCCGCAGCGCCCGCACACCCAGCATTCGCCGGTCGCGTTGGCCCAGTCGAATCCGAAGAAGCTCGCGGTCGGCGTATTGAGCTGCGCCTTGCGCTCGAAGAAGCGGTCGAACTCGCAGACGACGCAACGAAGCTCCTTTTCCGTGCGGAGCACGACGCGCTTGGGCTGCTCTTTGGAAAACAGACTCATCATCGATCTCCCGGAACGGAACAGAGGGGGCAGCAGAATACGGAGCTTGGCACCACGCGCCATTCACGGATTCGGTGCAACCAACGGCGCGTCGGTGGAGTCGTGACCGTCGCGCCGAGGAGGGCGCCGACGTGCCGGAGCTCTGCCGCTTCTTCGGGATTCAGATCGCGATGCAGTTCAACGACCACGCGCCGCCGCACTTCCACGTGCGGTACGGCGATGAACGCGCCACGATCGCGCTGACTCCGCTGCGAACGCTTGAAGGGCACTTGGGTCCGCGTGTTCTCGGTCTCGTCATGGAGTGGGCGGCGCTCCATGAGCGCGAACTCGTCGAGGACTGGGACCTTGTTCGTCGCGGGGTCTCCCCGCGAAGGATCACGCCGCTACAATGACGCGCATGCTGGTCGACATCGTGAACGTCCGCCCGACCGGCGGACACAAGTTGTGGTTGCGCTTCGACGACGGCGTCGAGGGCGAACTCGACATGGCGCGAGTGCTGCGCTTCGACGGCGTGTTCGCGCCGCTGCGCGAGCCCGAGTTCTTTGCGCGCGTGCGCATCGACGCCGAGTGGGGGACCATCGGCTGGCCGGGCGAGATCGATCTCGACAGCGAGATGCTGCACTCGCTCGTGCGCGGCGAACCTCTTCCGCGCGCCTGACCTCGCCCTGTCCGTCTTCGCGAGCTCGGGCGTCCCCGCGACGCTCACGATTCCGGCAGATCGAGTGCAACCGCCGAGCACGTTTGTGAGTCGTCGTGCCCGGGGCGCGCGACGTTGCACGGGCTGCAGTTCGAGTGGGACGAGCAGAAAGCCTCGGCCAATCTGCGCAAGCACGGGATCACCTTCGTGGAGGCTTCGTCCGCCTTCGGCGATCCGCGGGCGATCGAAGTGCTCGACACGCAACACTCCACCGACGAGGAGCGCTGGATCCTCGTCGGTCGTACGGCGCTCGACACCCTGGTCGTTGTCGTTCACGCGGAGCGGGGCGAGAATGTCCGCATCATCAGCGCTCGACGCGCCGCGTGGCGCGAGCGACGAACCTATGAGCAAGCCTGGTCCTTCCGACGACGACGGCATGCGACCCGAGTACGACTTCTCGAAGGGAGTGCGCGGCAAGCACGCTGCTGCCTATCGACGCGCGCGGCGGCTTGCCGTGCTCGATCCGGATGTCGCCAAGGTCTTTGCCGACGACAAAGCCGTGAACGACGCGCTGCGCGCGCTCGCGACGGTGGCCCGCGCTCAAGTGCCGCGCAAGCGCAAGTAGCGCGACGACAAGCGAGGAATGCGACAACGTGAACGACATCACTGCAGTGCGCCACGAGGGCGGGCATCGTGTGTGGCTGCGCTTCGACGACGGCGCTGAAGGCGTCGTCGATCTCGGCGGCCTGAAGTTCATCGGCGTTCTCGCGCCGCTGCGCGACGAGCGCTACTTCGCGCAAGTGCGCGTCGATCCCGAAGCGCGCACGTTGGCGTGGCCGAACGGCGTCGACCTCGATCCGGATGTGCTCTATTCGCGCCTCACGGGCGCGCCGTTGCCGGGGTCGCAGGATTGAGTACGTAGTCAGGCACTGTCGCCTTCGATTCACAGGTAAGGCGAGGGCTTTGGTGTGTGGACGACGAGCGTCGGTCTTGGATCAAGTGACTGCGGGTCGACGCATCGTGGGCGATGCTCGTCGAATAGTTGACGAAAGAGCCTGGCTCCGTACCGCGCAGCGCTGCGACACGCCGAGCGCGTCTGCGAGCGATGAGAATTCGGCGGCTCAACTGCAACCGATTCCGTGCAGCAGCGTCGACGCGCTCCTGGAATGCACCGTTGCTCGTCCTTTCCTTCGCGCGGTCACCGACACGCCGCAGTTCGCACGGGCGCAGGCGGCGAAGCAGCGCTCGATCGGCCGCCAGCATGCCGACCCTTGCGCGCATCGGTGGGCTGCGCTTCTTCTTCTACAGCAACGAAGGACACGAACCGCCCCACGTGCACGTCGAACGCGCTGAGGCCGGCGCGAAGTTCTGGCTCCACGCTGTCGGATGCGCACGCTCGCACCACATGAGCGAGCATGAACTGCGTAGAATTCGAGCCGTTGTGATCGAGCACCGTTCCGAGTTCCTCGAGGCATGGCATGAGTTCTTCGACGCCTGAAACGCCCGCACGCGCCGTCGACGTCTCTGTCGCGGCCGGACGGTTGATCGTCGAGCTCGCGGACGGCCGCAGCGTGACGGTTCCGCTGACGTGGTTCCCGCGACTGCAGCGCGCGACGCCGAGCGAGCGGCGCCGTTGGCAGCTGATCGGGCGCGGCGTCGGCATCCGTTGGCCGGCGATCGACGAAGACCTCAGCGTCGCAGGTCTTCTGCGCGGTGGACGCGCACCGGCGCTGCGCAGCACGGGCCCGCGCCCGGTGCGGCGCTCGCGCAAGTCGCACGGCGGGTGAGCAACGCGCAGCGAGGAACCTGCGCCCGTCACGGGGTACGGAGCCAGGCTCTGTTGTCAACTATTCACGGGTACGGCGATGGCTTTGGTGTGTGGACGACGAGCGTCGGTCATGGATCAAATGAGTGCGCGTCGACGCGTCGTGGGCGGTGCTCGTCGAATAGTTGACGACAGAGCCTGGCTCCGTACCGTGGCCACCGGCGCACGTCTGCAAGCCTTGATTGTGGCGGGCGTTCGCCAGCAATCGAGCAGTCGCGTGGTGAGCGTGAGGACTGGCTATGAAGCAGTGCCTTGTTGTCCAACTTGTCGGTGGCATTGCCGCCATGTGCGCTGTTGCGACGTGTGCAACCCGGCACATGGGTAACACTTTTGACCGGGCACATGGGTAACAGTCGAGAGGCGTTCGCGTGGGTGTCGGCGAGGATCGTCGAGTGGGCACGCGCCGCGGGCGCGAGGAGCGAAGCGACGAGTGACCGCGGCGCGATCGCGGCCCTGGGGTGACCCGAAAGTGCGGGCGGAGCAGGTCGCGGAAGCAACGATCGAAATCGGTGTCCGGGCACATGGGTGACAAACCGCTAATCGTCTTCAGCGACGGGCAGCACGGTGCGCGATCGTTCGTGAAGCACGCCCAGTCGCATCGGTCCCAAGTGCACGTGCCAGAAGCCTTCGTCGACGGCTTTGAGCCCAACCAATTCGTGCGCCATCGCCGAACCGACGAACACGAATCCTCCGGCCCACTTCATCGACCCGTCGCGCCGCACGCGCCGCACCTCGAAGTCACTCGCGTACTCGTGCTCGCGCACGGTGAACGGCATCGAGCGCGTCGACTGGGTGTACACGTCGGCGGGGACGCGCATGCCGAGTGCTTCGTGCGGTCGATCTTCGTTGTACGAGCGCTGGAAACTTGTGAAGGCCGACTGCTGCGCGCGGATCGACGCGCGCGGCGGCGTCGCGGTCTCTGCCTTGAGCGTCTCGTGGAAGCGCTCGTGCCGTCCGTTTTGCTCGGGGTGACCGGGCTCGATGAAGAGCGGCTTCACGCCCAGTCGCAGCAGCCACACGCCGAGGCGCGAAAGCCCGCCGAGCCCGACGGAGCCGAAGGGCGGGCCATTGTCGCTGAGCACGCAATGCGGCAATCCGCGCTGCCGGAAGACCGACTCGAGTCGGTACTGCACGTCCTCGAGCTTCGGCGCGATCAGTGCGCGGCACTCCAGCGACGTGCGGCTGCAGACGTCGTTGATCGTCAACGGATCGCAGCGCGTGCCGTCGCCGACTTGGAAGTGACCCTTGTAGTCGATCGACCACACGTCGTTGGGCGCGTGCGCTTCGACGAGCGGCGGACCGCTCGGATGGCGACGAGCTCGACGATGTCGCGACGCGACGACGCCCGCACGCTTGAGGACCGCATCGACGGTGCTTCGTGCGGGCAAGTCGTCGAGCGAAAGATCGCGCTCGAGAATCACAAGGATCTTCTTCGAACCCCACGTCGGATGCGCCTTGCGCGTGCGCAAGATCGCGGCCTCCATCTCCGGCGTCGTTTGATTCGGATGCAGCCGCGGGGCGCGCGAGCGCTCGCGCAGAGCGTCGGGTCCGTCGCGCTCGTAGCGATCGACGAGCTTGTATCCGGTCTTGCGGCTGATCCCGAATTTCAAGCACAGCTCCGTCATCGACGTGCGGCCGGTCAGCGCTGCCGCGACGAACTTCAGGCGCTCATTCACTGCGTTTGTCTCGTGCCAAGGCATCCAGGCACGAGACACGCCGCCAACCGCTCAGTCACCGACCGTGTTACCCATGTGCCCGGACACAACTGTCACCCATGTACCCGGACCGGACCGACGGGAGCGTTGTGGGTGTACTTCCGTGGCCCCCTCATGGTGCAGGGAAATGCGGCATACGGCTACTTGGTATTGATCGGCGGAGCAATACTGGTGTCGATGTCATGGACGGGCGCGCTGCGATTTCGAAGCGTGCGGCTATTGCCAGGAGTGGCGGTTCTCACGATTTTGCATGTTCGAGTTGTGGCGGAGGAGATGGGTTACGACAGTAGCAGCGCGTTTGTTCGGTGTGACGCTGCGGACGCAGTCGGCGGAACGGCGCTGTGGGTTCTGATGCCATGTATCGTCGGGCTTGCAGCGGGGTGGGCGATCGCAAAGATGCGAACGCGCGTGTGAGAAGCGCGTAGTGTCCTACAACCCGGCCGGAGTACGGAGCCAGGCTCTGTCGTCAACTATTCACAGGTACGGCGACGGCCTTGGTGTGTGGACGACGAGCGTCGGACTCGGATCAAGCGAGTGCGGGTAGACGCATCGTGGGCGGTGCTCGTCGAATAGTTGACGACAGAGCCTGGCTCCGTACCGCGCGTCCGACGCGGCGCACGCGCAAGTCGCACGGCGGGTGAGCAACGCGCAGCGAGGAACCTGCGCCCGTCACGAGCCAGCTTTCGTTCCGACGATTCCACGACGACTGAATCCCGCGTCACTCCGCCGATGTGAAGGGTGCAGGGAGAGATCCAGCGACGCACTTGGCAATCCCGAGTAGCTTGCACGTCGCTGGATGCGCCCATGGTCGGAGTCCTCGTGCTCGCTGCGTCGCTCTTCGTCGGTGCGTTCCTCTGCACGTGGCTCGTCTGGCGCCGATTGCCGAAGGGCTCGCGCGGAATGGGACTGCGCGCCGGCGTGCTCAGCGCCGCGCTGCTGCTGGCGCTCGTTGCGTGGTATGCGTCGCTGCCGAGCTTCACCCACGCGGTGTATGTGTGCCTCGTCTGCGGCCGCACGGAGAGACAGGAGCACGCTGCAGGTGTGACCTATGCGAGCCGGCTCATCGACGACGGCGACGCGTACGCGCAGCGCTTCCTCGGTGGACATGCGCAGGACCACTCACACGATTGGCACCTCGAGAGCTGCATCTACAACGCAGCCGGCTCGGTGAGTTGCACGATGGAGACCGTCGCTCGTTGGTTCGACACTTTGCCGCACCTGCGCGACCGCGAGGGTGCGGACGTCGTGTTCCGCGAAGCGCAGTCGCTCGACCGCCAGCAACGCTGCCGGCTCATGAACGAGTTCGGTTACGCCGTCGCGTTTGCGCAAGACAAGCCACGCGGCGTCGACGCGGCGTTCGACGCTTGGTGTGCCGAGCGGCGCTGACAGCAGTACCGAACTTCGCGTTGCTAAGTTCACATGCATGCTGGTCGACATCGTGAACGTCCGCCCGACCGGCGGACACAAGTTGTGGTT
>CAYHRR010000168.1:0-7758 GCA_964358875.1 uncultured Planctomycetaceae bacterium
GTCGAAAGCGCAAGGCCGGACCGATCTGGAACCAGCGCCCCCAGTCGTGCGTGCGGAACAAGCGCAGCGTCGCGTGCACGTCTTCGGCGAGGTACTGCGGCTCGACCTCGCGCTTGGGCAAATGCGCCGGACCGAGGCTGGGCGCTTCGTCCGCATCGAGCACTTCGCGGCGATCGAGCGCTTCGCGGCGAACGCGGCCGCTCTTGCGACTGGAGCTGCGACGCGGATTGGCTGTGCGAGCTTCAGCGCCGCGCCAATCGACGCGTCCCGCTCGCACGCGCTCGAACATGCGCCGCTTGTTCAGGTACTCCGCGTCCTTGAGCAGGATGTGCGCCGCGTCGAGCAACATCGGATCAGCGAGTTCCGCGGTCGCCGGCGTCGCGTGGATCGCGCCGCGGAATCCATGGCGCACGAGCATCGGCAGCTTGCCCGAGTGATCGATGTGCGCATGGCTGAGCACCACCGCGTCGACCTCGCGCGGGTCGAAGCCGAAGTGCGCGTTGCGGCGTCGCGCCTCGTCGCGCCGACCTTGGAACTGACCGCAGTCGAGCAACACCGTTTTCCCGCCGGCGCGCAAAAAATGGCAACTGCCCGTCGTGCCGTCGGTCGCGCCGTGAAAGGAAAGTTCCATCGAGCGCGCAGCGTAACCTGCTCGCGCGTCAGCTGCATTGACGCGGCTTGTTCGAGCGTGCCGCTGTGGCGCGCAACGCACTCGATTCCATTTTCGTTCCTCTTCGAGTTCAGGAGCCATCTCGTGCACAAACTCGTTTGCATCGTCGCCCTGTGCTTCGCTTCGTGTTCCACCGTGTCGAGTTCGATCGCGAAGACGCCGAGCGTTGCCACGGAGCGCTGGAGCGGCTCCGTCGCGCTTCCGGACGGCGACAAGCTCGACTTCTCGATCGCATTGAGCGGCAGCGGCGGAACGATCGACATTCCGATGCAAGGCAGCAGCGGGCTCGCGCTGTCGGACGTGAGCGCGGACGGCGCGACGCTGAAGTTCACGCTCGAGGTGCCGGGGCAAGGCGAGACCGCTTGGGCGCGTTTCGAGGCGACCGTCGACGCCGACGGACAAACAGCGAGCGGCGTGCTCCATCAATCGGGGATGGACCTGCCGCTCGAACTCGCCAAGTTGAAGGACGGAGAGGTCGCGGCGAAGCTCGAACGCCCACAGGAGCCCAAGGCTCCGTTTCCATATGACCAGCGCGAGGTCACGTACACGAACGAAGCGGACGGCACGAAGCTCGCCGGGACACTGACTTTGCCGCGTGGAAAGGGCAAGTTCCCCGCGGTGGTGCTGATCACCGGCTCGGGCGCTCAGGATCGCGACGAAGCCCTCGACGGACACAAACCGTTCTTGGTGCTCGCCGACCATTTGACGCGCCACGGCATCGCGGTGCTGCGCGTCGATGACCGCGGCGTCGGTGGTTCGACGGGCGAGACGAAACTCTCGACGACGTCCGACTTCGCGGGCGATGTGCTCTGCGGCGTGGAATTCCTGTCGAAGCAGATCGAGATCGATGCGCAGTCGATCGGTCTGATCGGACACAGCGAAGGCGGAGTCGTTGCGCCGATGGCCGCGGTGCGTTCGAGCAAGGTCGCGTTCATCGTGCTCATGGCGGGCACGGGCTTGCCGGGCCGCGAAATCATCAAGCTCCAAAGCGAGTTGATCAGCCACGCCGACGGCGCATCCCAGAGCGAGGCGAAGGCGGAAGCGCAGGCGCAGGACGAAGTCTTCGAGTTGGTCGCGACGGGCGCCGCCGACGAGGCGTTGCGAGCCAAGCTGCGCGCGGAAATCGAGCGCCAACTGACCGCGCAGGAAGCGTCGGACGATCCGGCGGCCCGCGAGGAGGCACGGACGGTCCGCGCGAATTTGGAAGTGCAGGTCGACGGCGCGGCGAAGGAACTGACCTCGCCGTGGTTCCGCTACTTCCTGACGCTCGATCCGCGCGACGCGCTCCGCAAAACCAAATGTGCGGTGCTCGCGCTCAACGGTTCGAAAGACCTTCAGGTTCCGCCGTCGGCGAACCTGCGCGAGATCGAAAAGGCGCTGAGCGAAGGCGGGAACAAGGACTTCACGACGCGCGAATTGCCGGAACTCAATCACCTCTTCCAACACTGCACGACCGGCTCGCCCGCGGAGTACGGGAACATCGAAGAGACCCTCGCCACGTCGGCGCTGGACCTGATCACGCAGTGGGTGAGGCAGCATGCTCACCTGCCCGTCGAGACTCCCGCGACGCGCTGAAGCAAGGTTCGAAGAGCCGCGCGCGTTCAGCCCTTCGCGTCGTCGGCGCCGCCGAGCAACGCCGACACTTTGGCGAGCGCGCGGTGCAGCAGCACGCGCACGGCGCCTTCGCTCTTGCCCATTTGCGCGGCGATCTCGGCGCGCGACAGACCGACGACATGGGCGAGTGTGATCACTTCGCGGTATTCCTCGGGCAGACTTTCGAAGGCCTTCTCGATGCGCTCGATTTCCTCGCGCACCATCATCTGGCGACTGGGCGACGAGAAGTTGCTGTAGCACTTCATCAAGCGCAGGTCGTCCGCCGAGCCGTTCGCTGTCGACAAGGGCACGTCGCGCAACACGTCGCGTTTCTGCGCGAGGTAGTAGTCCTTGCGGTTGACGATCTTGCGCAGCGCCGTCGTGTAGAGCCACTGCTTGAAGGCCGGCTCGCTCGGGAATTGGAAGCGATCCATGTGCTGGATCACTTCGCGGCACACCGACTGCACGATGTCGGAACTCGATTCACGACCGCGCACGATCGCGCCCGCGCGCAGCCGCACGAAGGCGTGCAGCTCCGGTAGGTAGCGTTCGATCAGTGCGTCGATGGCCGCGCGGTCGCCCTTGGCCGCGCGCTCGGCGAGTTGGCCGGCGTCTTCTTGCATCTTTGGATTCGCTGCGGCGAGAGCATACCAGCGATTGTCGGCGCGCTTGCGCGGTCGCCGACGTGCCGCACTTCACGTGCGCGCATTGATCTTCGCGGAGCAACGGCCGTAACACGCGGGCCGCGTCGCGGATGGAACGAGTGGAGAGTCGGAGTGTCGACGGAGCGCAACGCGAATTCGAAGTTGGGGCGCGCGGCAGGCGAGACGCCGCTCGACCAGCTCGTGTTCGAATGCCTCGAACAGGTCGAGCGCGACGGCGCGCCGGCGCTCGACGAATTGTGCGCGACGCATCCCGAACTCGCCGTCGCTCTGCGGCAACGCATCGCCGCGTTGAGCGAGGCCGGCCTGCTCGGGCCGACGAGTGCCGCAGAGCGCTTCGATGCCGTGTTGCGCGAGCGACTCACGGCTCAGCCGAAGCCGACGCGTTCGCTGCGCGGCTTGGTCGGCGCGTTGACCGTCGCGCTCGCTTGCGTCGCCGCGTTCAGTTGGAACGAACACGCGCGGCGCGTCGAAGTGCAAGCGCGCCTCGATGCCTTGCGCGCACGCATGGCGAGCGCAGGCGCGAGCACGGACTCGACGGCGTTGCGCGCCGCGCTCGCGGCCTTGCTGGTCGACGAAGCGAACCCGTCGCGCTGAGTTTCGAGCTTCGTGCGTAACGCGCGCTGCGCGTTGCGGATCGTTCGCGCGGACGCGGCCCGTCGCGAGGGACCAGGGCGAACGCTGCGCCGCGCACGATGTCGTTTGTCGTGCGGAGCATCCCATGTTTGCGGCGGGATCCGCTGTGCGCGCCGGCGCTCGGCGGGTCCCGCTCGCTTTGCGCGCAACCGCCGAATTGCACGAAGCACGCTCGCTTTCGAGTGGAACTGCAGCGCGTCGCAGTAACGGCATGCCGCGGCTGCGGATTCATGTGGGAGACGAGCCGCACGCTCGCATCCGGCACCCCGACACTTTCCCGAAACCGACAACCATGCTGCTGAACATCTCACTCGCCTCCTTGTTCCTCGCCGCGCCGCAAGCGCCGGCTCCGCTGACGACGGTCGAGCAACCGCGCGACGGTCTCGGCGCGCACGCGGTCGCCGTCCCCGTCGAACTCCCCGACGACGCGCTGCCTTTGCCCGTGCCCGCGCAGTGGGGGACGAGCGCGGGCGCCGACGTCATGCTCGCTCCCGCGCAGGGCGATCCGTACTTCCTCGGCTTCGCGGCCGGGAAGTACTACCCGCCTGCGGACGAGCGCCTCGATCCCGAACTCGCGCTCACGGCGGCGAACCTCGCCCGCGACGGACGGCCCACGCAGACCACCTACGCCTTCGCGATGTTCAACAAGCGCATGACCGAGGCGCGTTTCGAGCAACTGCGTGCGCTCGGCGCGCGCGTTCTCGAATTCCACCCGTTTTACACGGTGAAACTCGCAGTTTCGGCCGACGCGCTCGACACGCTCGCGGGCCTCGACTTCGTGCGTTGGCTCGGAGCGCCGCGCGCTTGGCAGAAGCTCCACCCCGATCTTTCGGCGCGCCTCGCGAAGGCGTCGGCGGGTGAGAAGCTCGCGGTGTACGTCAACGTGTTCGAATCGGACTTGTGCGCCGCGTCGACGAAGGTCGTCGTCGCGCAAGCGATCGAGAGCGATCCCGACGGCGTCATCAAACGCGGCAATCCCGAGTTCGACGCCGTCGAGACGCACGCGCACGGCTGGCAGCAGCGGCGCCTCGAAGCGCTCGGGCTCGAGATCGGACCGTGGGTCGAGTCGATCAAGGCTTTCCACGCGAAGCTGCCGATCGAAGCGCTCGAACAACTCGTCGCGCTCGACTTCGTGCAGTTCGTCGATCTCGACGTCGAGCCCACGAATGACCACGACGAAGGCATGCCGATGTCGAACGCCGACCTCGTGCGCAACGTCTACGACGGCGCGGCTTGCCAAGCGGGCTACATCGACACGGGCATGGACGCCGGTCACGCCGCGCTCGATCCGTGGGCCGTCGGTTGGGACTACACCGGCGGCGGCTCGCCGTTCACCGACACCGACGGTCACGGCACGCACGTCGCGGGCACGATCCTCGGCAACAACGACGTCGACGACAGCTATCAAGGCGGCGCGCCGGCCCTCGGATCGACCACGGCGCGACGCTTCTTCGTCGGCAAGCGCGGCAGTGCCGTCGCCTTTTCGACGTGGCTCGCGAACATGCACTCGAGCTACTTCGACGGGACCCTGACCTCGCCGGCGCCGATGTTGGTCAGCAACTCCTACAGCACCAACGTCGTCAGCTCGGCCTACATCGGCAGCGAATCCTCACCGCGCACGATCGACGCCGAAGCGGCCTCGCACAATCAGTTGTGGATCTGGTCGGCGAGCAACGAAGGCCCGACAGCCGGCACGATCGGACTCGAGTCCTGCGCGAAGAACGCGCTGACCGTCGGCAACGTGATCGATTACGACGACGCGATCGGCGATCCGGGCACGATCTGGACCGGTTCCAGTCGCGGTCCCTGCGGCGGCGGTCGCTGGAAGCCGAACGTCAGCGCCGTCGGCCAAGTCCTGTACTCGTGCACGGCCGGCACGACCACGGGCTACCACAACGGCGGCGGCACGAGCATGGCGACGCCGCTCGTCGCCGGACTCGCCGCGCAGCTCTGCGATCACTACTCGTTCCTGCGCTACAACCCCTCGGCGCTCGCGGCCACGTTGATGGCGGGTTCGCTGACCAAGGACGATCAACTGCTGACGTCGCCGTCGGGCTCGGCCGCGCACCTCAATGCCTATGGCGCGGGTCGCGTCGATGCTTACAAGGCGAACTACGGCGACAGCCAGCAGGCGCTGTACTTCTGGTCCTTCGATCAAGCGACGGGCAGCTACGTCGAACTCGACTTCGCGGTCGCGTCGGGCGCGACGCGCGTGACGGTGGTCCTCAACTACCGCGAGAACGCGTGCTCCTCGGGCGCATCGCAAGCGCTGGTCAACGACGTCGACATGTTCCTCGACGCCGAACCCTTCACCGGCGCGAACAACACCGGCGATTACACGGCGCAGCAATCGAACGTCGACAACAACGAGATCCGCATGGTCAACAGCCCGACCGTCGGCGACTGGAAGGTCAAGCTCTACCCCTCGTCGATCGTGCCCGGCCAGATCGTGCACTCAGGCGTGTGCGTGATCGTGACCTACGGCGACACGTCGCCGACTCCGACCTTGAGCGTGACGGCCAGCGACATCTACGTGACGCCGAGCGACAACGTGATCTGCAACGCGGTCTACACCAATCCGAGCTACATCGCCTCGGGCGTATTCCTCAACTCGACCTCGAGCGGCGACGTGCTGACCGCGTCCTACAACACGATGCTCGACGGCTCGAGCGCCGACTTGATGAACAACTTCCACGCGGGTCGCGACGTCGCGATCGGCAACGTCGTCCACGGCACGAGCCGCACGCACCACTGGTTGACGCATTGGAATACCGAGGGGGTGAAGACCTTCACGGTGCAGGCGCGTTCCGACAACGCCCTCGACGTCACCGATGCCGTGACCGTCTACGTCGACGGCACGGCGCCGGCGAACGCAACGAACCTGCACTCCACGACGCACTTGGCGGGCGCGTGGACCAACGATCCGACGATCACCTTCGCGTGGACGGCGGCGACGGACAACGTCTCGGGCATCGACGGCTACGGCGTGTTCACCTCGTCGTCGGCGGGCTTGCCAAGCGCGACCAAGGACATCGAGCAGGTGACGAGCTACTCGACGACGCTTGCCCAGGGCTTCTGGAACTTCAGCCTGCGCTCAGTCGACAACAGCGGGAACTGGGCGCCGGGCTACGCGCAAACCGGGCCGTACCAAATCGACCTGACCGCGCCGGTCGCCGCGAGCAACTTGGCGAGCTCGTCGCACCAAGTCGGCGTCCAGTCGTGCAACACCAACGTCAACGTCAACTGGACCGCCGCGAGCGACGCGCTCTCGGGCCTCAGCGGTTACGTCGGCGTGTGGAACACCACGGCGGTCTTCGATCCGACCGGTGCGATCAATGTCATGGACACGCAGACGAACGTGACGATGAACATCGGCTCGTCGTCGAGCCCGCGCTACTACCACCTGCGCTCCAAGGACATCGCCGGGAACTACGGCACGACGCGCCACTTCGGGCCGATCCTCGCCGACGCAAACTCGGTCTCGAGCTACTGCACAGCCAAGACCAACTCGCTCGGCTGCACGCCGACGATCGGTTCGAGCGGCGCGCCGTCGATCTCAGGCGGCGCCTTCACGGTGACCTGCGTCAACGTGCTCAACCAACAGAACGGCTTGATGATCTGGGGCGACGTGCGCCAAGCGGTCGCCTTCCAAGGCGGCACGCTGTGCGTCGGAGCACCGCTCGTGCGAACGCCGCTCGTCAACGCCGGCGGCCCCCTGATCGGCGTCTCGTGCAGCGGCACCTACGCCTTCAACTTCGACAGCGCCTACCTGAACGCAGCCGGCTTCACCCCCGGCCGCACGGCCTACTGCCAGTTCTGGATGCGCGACCCGGCCAGCCCGAGCACAACCGGCCTCTCCAACGGCCTGCAATTCACCGCCTGCCAATAGCGCCCGCTGCTCTCTTCCAAAACTCCGCCCTCTCCGCGCGCCGAGCCGCGCGGAGGGGGCGGAGTCGCGCGTGGACGCGCGCAACGCAACGGCTCACTCCCACGCGCGCGAGATCGACACCACCTCACCGACCTCGTCCGCGCTTCACCCTCAACCGCCAATGGCGAACACGCAACCCAGCAACCCGGCAAGCCCAACCACAACCAGCCTCTGACCCCCCCAACAACTCACCGCCAGCCAATAACGCCCGCCGCTCTCTTCCAAAACTCCGCTCCCTCCGCGCGGCTCGGCGCGCGGAGGGAGCGGAG
>CAYHRR010000169.1:0-7757 GCA_964358875.1 uncultured Planctomycetaceae bacterium
CGACATCGCCGAAATCGAGGCGCACGTGCTTGGAGATGTTGCCCTTGCCGTCTTTGGCCGCGTGGATCGCGGGCTCGTGCGTCGTCAAGGCCTCGCGCGGATCGAAGAACGCTTTGAGCGGCTCGTACTCGACCTCGATCAATTTCAACGCGGCGTTGGCCGTGTCTTCGTCGAGCGCGGCGACGGCGGCGACCTCATCGCCGATGAAGCGCACACGGTCGAGCGCGAGCGCGTTCTCGTCGGGAGTCCAAGGGATCACGCCGTACTTGATCGGCAGGTCCGCGCCGGTGATCACCGCGTGCACGCCGGGCAACGCAAGCGCCTTTGAAGCCTCGATGCGCACGATGCGCGCGTGCGCGTGCGGACTGCGCAGGGTCTTGGCGTGCAACATGCCGGGCAGCGCGATGTCGTCGGTGTACACCGCGGCGCCGGTCGCCTTGGCGAGCCCGTCGACCTTGCGGTGCGGGCGACCGAGCACGTGGAAATGATCGGCGCCGCCCCAAGGCGCGCCGGTCCCGTGGTTGTCGCGCGCGCTCACGGCGCACTCTCTTCGGCACGCTTGGTGCGCAATTCGGCGGCGCGCGCCGCACGTTGTTCAGCCAGCGGTGCTTCCCACGCGCGCGGCGCCGGCGCACAGCCGCAGGCCTTGGCGACGGCGAGTTCGACCGCTTCGAAGATCTGCGTGTAGCCGGTGCAGCGGCACAGGTTGCCGGAGAGCGCGCCGCGGATCTCCGTGCGAGTCGGATGCGCGTTGCGCTGCAGCAGCGCGCGCGCGGAGAGCAGCATTCCCGGTTGGCAGAAGCCGCACTGCAACGCGCCGCAGGCGTCGAAGGCGTCCTGAATCGGATCGGGGCCGCTGCCGCCGTGCTTGAGGTGCGCGGGGAGCAGGCCTTCGATCGTCGTGATCTCGCGGCCCTCGACGGTCGCGGCGAGCGTGAGGCAGGCGAGCCAAGGTTTGCCGTCGACGAGCACCGTGCACGCGCCGCAGTCGCCCTTGTCGCAGCCTTGTTTCGAACCGGTGAGCCCCAGTGCGTAGCGCAGGACTTCGAGCAGGGTCCAGTGCTCGGGCGCCGCGACCTCGCGCAGGTCACCGTTGATCTTCAGCTTCAGCACGCGCATGGCGCGCGATTGTCGCCCGAACGCGCCGTGCTCGGCAACAGCGGGATTCAACGGTCGGGGGTGACCGCATCGACCGAACGCGGAGCGCGGAGCAGCCGCAGGGCCTTCCGCGGCCGCTGTCCGCAACGGCTTCGTGATCGAACAGCGCCCTCAATCCTCAGGAGGGTTGGCTCACGCGCGAACAAGCCGTGCGCTCCGTTGATCGAAATCCGCCCGTCGGCTAAGACACACATCCGAGTGTGCAACCGGAGATCGATTGCCACCGGCGCAGGTGTGAGTCCCTTCCGTGAACAAGGCGATATTTGGACGTAAGCCGTCGACGTTATGGACCGTGATGCGATTTTGGCACTACGCGAGCATGTATCTGGCGAGCCCGACGGCCCTTGTTCGGAACCACACCATCATGGACACGCACCGTCCAAGGATGCCGGTGCAGCGCGACTCGCTGACGTTTCTTGCACTCGCTAGTCGCTGGTTGCGGGCTCCGTGGTGCATGGGGATCATCGGAGCGCTCGCACTAGCATGCTTAGGAGCGTGTTCCGATCCTGTTGACGAACGTGTAAGGAACTCCCTCGGTGGGTATCAGACCGTTGATCTCACGCCTGTGCACGTGCGCGACATCGCAAGCGACGTGCGCGATTTGCTGCGCTTTGAACCGATCAACGAGCCCGGTGCGTGGCGCGGGATCGAGGGTACGAGCGAGCGCTTCGGAGTTCAGGCTCACATTATGTCGGTCAAGATGGCCGACTCCGTGTGGTTGTCGGGTCCGTATCCCCAGGCGGTGGAACGCTCCGGTGAGTTCGACGCCGAAGGGGTCAACCAGGCCGAGATATGGATTGCCTACCCCGACATCTGCCGCGTTCAGATCGAGATGATTCGAGGCGCAAACGTCGTGAAGAGCGATGTGTGCGACGTCTGGCCGTCCAACGCACCGCAGAAGATCCAGGTACGAATCCGGCCCGTCGCGGCTGGTGGCGCGCGATTCGACGTGTTGCGTGTTCGGATCTATGGCAGCGCACTCGAAGTGGGAATCCGTTCGATCGCGCTGCAGAATCGAGCGCCGGGATCACTCGTCACCGAACAGCCGGGTATTGCGCTGATTCCAGCACACGCCGACGCGCGACGAGGAGCGTTCGTTTCTACGGGCCGCAGCCTGTCCGGCCAAGCACTTGTCGGCCGAGGCTCGCTGTTGCATTTCTCGCGATATCTGCCGCCTGCAGGGATCGGCGGTGTTGGGGACATTCAATTGCGTGTGCGACTAACAGCTCCCGACGGCACGACGCAGTCGATGGAGTACCCGGTTCCTTTTCCGACATCCGCGCAATCAGGTTGGATTCGAGAGAGGGTTTCAATCGACGCTGACAGTGTTCAGAAGGTGAGCGTCGAATTCGAACTCGTGAACTCAAACAAGTGCGACACGGTGTGTGCCGTCGCCGACGTCGGCGTGTTCAGCCCACCGGAGGATTTGCCACGGACCGTCGTATTCATCACCAGCGATACACACCGAGCTGATTTCGTCGCCACGGACCAGCTCAAGTCGAGCGTTGCAACTCCGCACCTCGCCGCGCTTGCGCGCAGGGGAGTGACGTTTTCGGACTGCGCGTCGTCTGCGAATATTACGAACCCATCGCATGTTGCATTGATGACAGGAGAGTCGCCTCGCGACACCGGTGTTTTCGACAACCGCACGAAGCTAAGCGAATCCGCGCCGACGTTGGCGGAGAGTTTTCACCAGCTCGGATATCGGACCTGGGCCTGCGTAAGTGCTCGACACCTTCGCAACGCCGTGAGCGGACTCGGCCAGGGCTTCGATCGTGTGGATGCGCCTTACCACCGCGAAGAACGTCCGGCGAACGAGACCCTTGATGTCCTAGAAAGCTGGCTCGACAAGGCCGATGGTGAGCCACTGTTCATTTGGCTGCATGTGTTCGATGCACATGCTCCCTACGCTCCGCCTTCCGATTACGCGTCGAAATACTGGAGCCCGACGCGCAACCCCCGTGACCCTGCGCTCCCGGAACTGCCCGTGACACCGCACATGCTGGCTGTGGCCGGACTCGCCGGTGTGCGCGACCCGGAGTTTCCGCTTGCCCAGTATCGGGGCGAAATCACGTTCCTGGACGCGCAGCTCGCGCGCGTTCTCGAGTCATCACGCTTCGCCGATGCCGTAGTCGCCTTCGTTGCGGATCACGGTGAATCTTTCGGCGAGCACGAGACGTATTACGGTCACGCTGGCCTCTATCCGTCGACGATTCATGTCCCCATGATTCTCGCGTGGCCTGGCGCTCCGGGTGGGACGGTCGATACGCGTCCGGTGCGGAGTATCGATCTCGGCAGGACGCTACTCGACATCGTCGGCGGCAAATCGATGACGTTTGCGGGTACAAGCCTGCTCGACCCGATGCGGCGTGCGAGCAATCCGGGTCATGAACTCGAGTCGTCGGCTGGCGAGGATGCACGATATGCGCTCGCTGCTTATGCCACGGAGGCCTCGATCAGATCAGGCGACTTCTGCCTGATTCTGCACCTGTACGACCATCGTGAGGAGTCACAGACCACGATTCGGAAGAAGCACGCCGTCGAACTCTATAATTTGCGCAAGGACCCTAACTGTGCGACCAACTTGGTCGAGGATCGCCCTGCGATCGCAAAGCGCCTTTACGTCTCGTTGATTCGCTGGCTTACAGTCCCGAATCAAGCGCGTTGGGCCGGACAGAAGTCAGAAGATCCCGCGCTTCTCGCCGAGCTCGCAAAACTCGGGTACGTCGAGCCGCTGCGGACGTCGTCGCCAGTGTTGTGGGTCGACGATGGTTGTGAGTGGTGCCTCGAGTTTCGTTGAGCGCCGACGCGCGCTGTCACCGGCTCCACGACAAACCGGCCCACACGTTGCGCGCGACTTGGTCGCCGCCGTCTTCGGGGTGCGCGGGATCGGTCGCGTTCTGCACGCCGATCGAAAAGCGCCAATCCGGGCTCGGGCTGTAGCCGATGCGCACGTCGGTCCGCAGATAGGCCGGCGTGCCGTACAGGTGGATCGAGTTGACGTAGTACAGCGCCGCGTCCAACTCCCAGTGCTCACCCAAGTCGTAGTACGAGCGCAGGTTGGCGATCGTCTGCGGGAACAGGTGGTTGTTGTCCTCGAAGCCGGCGTCGGTGCTCGAACTCTCGACTTGATTGTGCTGCTCGAAGTGCGTCAACGCCGTGCGCACGCGCCACGCTTCGGTCAACTGAACGTCGCTGCCGATCTCGACGCCCCAGGCCTGGGCCGCGCCGTGATTGCCGACCGTGAACGGCGTGTAGGTGATGCCGCCCTGCGTGAACACCGCGCCGTCTTCGCGAGTGACGACGTTGTCGAGGTCGTTGTAGAAGGCGACCGTGTCGAACGACAAACGCTCACACGCGCGCCAACGCCAACCCAATTCGAAGGCGAGCACTTCTTCGGACTCGATGCTCGTGTTGCCCTTCCACAAGTAGACGTCGGTCGGGCCGGTGTTGACCGCTTGCGAGTAGTCGTAGTTCTCGTCGAGCGAGGGCGTGCGCACGGCGCGTGAGATCGCGCTCCACACCGAATGCCGCTCGGTCGGTTGCCACATCGCCCGCGCCGTCGGCTGGAATTCGAGGCCGGTGAAATCGTTGTGTTCGATTTCGGCGCCGAGCACGACGCTCAGGTTCTTGTCGGGGAAGGCGAACTCGTCGAAGGCGAAGGCGCGCACGTTGTTGACCGTGCCGTGCTCGGGCTTGTTGTTGAGCGAGAAGCCGCCGTCGTAGACCCAGGCGACGAAGCGCCAACCCATGCCGTAGGTCAAGGTCTGGTTCGAGCTCAAGGCGGTGCGGCGTTGCCAGTCGAGGTCGACGACGTCGGCCTGCGAGCGATAGTCGATGCGGTTCTTGTCGTTGCGCAGGTACGACGCGACGAAGCGATCGACGTCGCCGTCGGCATGCGGACGTTCGAGCGCCGCCACGACGCTGCCGCCGACTTCCGGCGTCGTCGCGTGGACCGAGCGGAAGAACGGCGCGTTCTGCAAATCGATGCCGTAGTTCTGCTCCTTCTCGGAGTCGAACACGTTGGCCGCGACGCTGAGGGTCGACTCGCCTTCGAGGTTCCAGTCGCCGCGGAAGCCCGCGCGCGCGATCCACCAGTCCTCGTTGTGATTCTCTTCGCCGGTCGAGTAGTCCGACATCGCGTTGTGCTGGCTCGCGACGCTGAACACGCGAAACGTGCCGCCGTCGTCGAACGTGCCGCCGTAGCGCAACGCGCCCTTCGTGCCCTCGTTGCCGAACACGCTGTTCGCCTGCCAACCCTGCGTGTCCTTGGAGTGCTTGGTGACGACGTTGATCACGCCGTTGACCGCGTTGTTGCCCCACAAGGCCGCGCCCGGTCCGCGCACGACTTCGATGCGCTCGACGTCGACGAGGTCGATCTCCTGGAGATTCCAGGCGACGCCTTCGGTGGTCATCATCGTGTAGACGTTCACGCCGTCGATCATCACCAGCAGGTTGTGATTGAACGAGCTCGTGAAACCGCGCGAGGTCGCGTCCCACAGCGTGGTCTGCCAGTGACCGACGAGGAAGCCGGGCACCATGCGCAAGGCTTCCTGAATGCTCGTCGCACCGCTGCGCCGGATTTCTTCGTTGGTGAGCACGTACACCGCCGCCGGCGCGTCCGACAATTTCTGTCGACTGCGCGAGGCGACGGAGACTTCGATGTCCATCAGCTCTTCGAGACTGAGGGCGGTCATGTCGTCCTGCGCGACGTCCGGATCGCCGGCGCGCGCGAAGGGTGCCGACACGACGAGAGCTAGTAGCGCAGCGAGGGGAAGGTGCTTCACGGTTGGGGAGCGCGCCCGATGGGGGAGCAAGCGCGGCTGCACGTATCGGTCGAGTTCGCCGTGCAACCGAAGCCTGTGTGCGCAGAACTTCTTTCCGGCCTCGTGCAGCGCGGTCCTGGCGCCCCCTGGCGCTTCCTGCGGCCCGGCGTCAGGACGCGCCGGCGGCGGCCGCGATCTCGGCTACGAACACGGCGCCTAGGTCGCGTGCTTTGACCTCGCCGATGCCGCGGATGCCGCGCAGCTGATCGACCGAGGTCGGTTTCGCAGCGGCGAGCTCCTGCAGGGTGCGGTCGCCGAAAATCAGGTACGCGGGCACGCCGCGCTCGGCCGCCAAGCGCCGGCGCAGTGCACGCAGGCGTTCGAACAGCGCCTCGTCGTAAGCGATCGCGGTGCCGCCGGCGACGCTGACGCCGCGCGCGGCGCGGCGGGCGCGGGGCGCGATCGGCAAGGCGAACAAGGCGATCGGCGCACGGCCCTTCATCACTTCGACGCCCGACGCGGTCAATGCGAGCGTCGGGTATTGGCCGGGCGCGACCTGCAAGTGACCGAGGCCGACGAGCTGCTCGATCCAGTGCCGGATCTCACGCGCGTTGGCGCCCTTCATCAATCCGAAGGTGGTCAGCGTGTCGTGGCCCGCCGTGCGGATGCGCTCCGTGTCCGCGCCGCGCAGCACGTCGGCGATGTGTTGAGCTCCGTAGCGCTGACTGCAGCGCACGACGCACGACAAGATCATCTGCGCGCTGCGTTGCGCGTCGGGCACCGCCGCGAGCTCGCCCAAGCACACGTCGCATGCGCCGCAACCGCGCAAGCTCTCGTCGAGCTCCGCCGGCCGCTCGAAGTGTTGCCCGAAGTGCTCGACGAGGAAGCGGTGCCGGCAAATTGCGTTGGTCGCGAAGCCGTACATCTCCGACAAGCGTTCGAGCGAGCGCTGCGCTTCGAGCGGGTCGAGCGCGACACCGGAGGCGAGTGCGTCTTGCGCGCTGCGTTCGGCGAGCGAACGCCAGCCGTGGAAATCGGCGCCGGAATACAGCATCACGCACTCGCTCTGGCTCCCGTCGCGACCCGCGCGCCCGGTCTCTTGCGCGAACTGCTCGACGCCCTTGGGCATCGAGGCGTGAACGACGAACCGCACGTCGGGTCGATCGATGCCCATGCCGAACGCGACGGTCGCGACGATCACTTCGATGTCTTCGGCGAGGAAGCGCTCTTGATTGCGCTTGCGCGTCTGTGCATCGAGACCGGCGTGGTAGGGCAAGCAGCGCACTCCGGCGCGCGCGAGCGCGGGCGCGAGCTCGTCGACGTCGGTGCGGCGCAGGCAGTAGACGATGCCCGCGCCCTTGGCATGGCGCCGGATCACCGCGAGCACTTGCTCGACTTGGTCGCCGCGCGGCGTGAAGCGGTAGGTCAAGTTCGGTCGGTCGAAGTTGCCGACGAACTCGAGCGGCTCGACCAGGCCGAGTTGAGCAGCGATGTCGCGCCGCACCTGGGGCGTCGCCGTGGCCGTGAAGGCATGGATCGGGACTTCGGGCCGTGCGGCGCGCAGTTCGCCGATACGCCGGTATTCCGGCCGAAAATCGTGGCCCCAGTGGCTGATGCAGTGCGCTTCGTCGACGACCAAGCTCGACAAACCGAACTGCGCCAGCTCGTCGAGGAAACCGGGTTGCACGAGACGCTCGGGCGCAACGAACAAGAGCTTCACGCCGCCGCGGCCGAGCCGTTCGTAGACCGCGCGCTTCTCGCGGCCGTCCTGCGCGCTCGACAACATCGCCGCGTCGACGCCGCTCTCGAGCAGGCCGGCGAGTTGATCCTGCA
>CAYHRR010000170.1:0-7753 GCA_964358875.1 uncultured Planctomycetaceae bacterium
ACCCCTTCCCCGGGGGCGCGGGGGGGGCGCGCCTCCCGGGCCCCGCGCTCCGACGCGGAACGCGCTGCGCAGATGCAGCGCTACATGAAGTCGCAGATGCCCTACAGCGGCGTCGCGATGCCCGAGGTGCGCGCGATCGGCAAGCGCTTGCTGGCAGGGCTCGACGTGAGCCGCTTCGACGACTGGGAGCGCGAAGTGCTCGCGCTGTGGTCGGGCGCGCGCGTGCGCGAGGAACGCTACGTCGCGCTCGCGTTGTGCGGTCATCGTGCAGCGCGCGAACACCAAACGCTGCGCGCGCTGCCGCTGTACGAGCGCTTGATCGTCGAAGGTGCGTGGTGGGACTTCGTCGACGAGCTCGCTGCGCACCGCCTCGGCGAGATCCTACGCCGCGAGGGTGCGCCGATGAAGCGCGCGATGAAGACGTGGAGCCGTTGCGACAACCTGTGGAAGCGCCGCAGCTCGATCATTTGCCAACTCCGCTTCAAAGCCGACACCGACCTCGCGCTCCTGTTCGCGTGCATCGAGCCGTCGCTCGATTCGAAGGAGTTTTTCCTCCGCAAAGCGATCGGTTGGGCGCTGCGCGCGCACGCCGACGTCGATGCGGACCCGATTCGTCGCTACGTGCACGCGAACGAAGCGCGCTTGAGCCCGCTCTCGAGGCGCGAAGCGTTGCGCAAGGTCGGCCTGTAAACTCGCGCCGTGTTTCGTCTCGGCTACAACACCAACGGTCTCGCGCACCACCGCCTCGTCGACGCGCTGCGCATGCTCGCCGACTTCGGTTACGAAGCCGTCGCGATCACGCCCGACGTCGGCCAACTCGATCCGCTTGCGCCGGACCCGCGCACCGTCGACGACGTGCGCCACTGGAGCGCTGAGCTCGGCCTCGAACTCGCGATCGAAACCGGCGCGCGCTTCGTGCTCGACGCGAAGCGCAAGCACTTCCCGACGCTGCTCGAAGACGCAGCCGACGACCGCGCGCGGCGCGTGCGGATGTTGACGAATAGCATCGACCTCGCGGCCGAGCTCGGCGCGCAGGTCGTGTCGATTTGGTCCGGCGCGGCGCCCGGCGCGATCGTCGGCGATCGTCGCGACGGCGCTGCGGCGCCTGAGATGTTGTGGACGCGACTCACCGACGGATTGCGCGCCGTGCTCGAACACGCGCATGAACGCCGCGTGCAGCTCGCCTTCGAGCCCGAGCCCGGCATGTTCATCGAGCGTCCCGCGGGCTACACGGCGCTGCTCGAACGCCTCGGTCGCGACGGCGACGAACTCGGGCTCACGCTCGATGTCGGTCATTTGCTCGTGACGCGCGATCTCCCGGTCGAGGCGCAAATTCGCGCGCTCGCGCCGCGGCTCGTGCACGTTCACCTCGATGACATCGCCGACGGAATCCACGAGCACGTCATGTTCGGACGCGGCGAACTCGATCTACGCACAGCGTTGCGCGCGCTCGTCGACGTGCATTACGACGGCATGACGGCCGTCGAACTATCACGCGACAGCCACCGCGGGGCCTGGGCCGCGCAGGAAGCGCTGCGACGACTTCGGGAAGCGCTGACGATCGCAGGCTGAGCTTGCGGCGGCGGCAGTGCGCTTCCCACAATGACGCGCCTTCCGGGTTCGAAACGTCCTTCCTCAATCCCGCACTGCCTCTCGGCAGGAAAGGTCGATCCTCCATGCAGAATCCCACCGAGGGCATGCGTGTGTGTCCGACTCGGGTCGACGGCGAGGAGGCCTTGATGGCGCGCAGCATCAACGGCGACGAGTGCCAGCGCAAACAGCGCGAGCACTTCCACAAGTGTCCGACGTGCACGCACTACAACGCGCGCGCGACGACGGCGCCGGCGTGGTCGGCACGCGTGGACGAAGCCGGCGAAGCCAAGTCGCCGCCGGCCTGAGAACGCGTCGACATCGCAGCGCCGCGCGCCGTGGCTCGCGTCGCCTCGCGCGCGCGGGTTTGCGGTCGGCCTCGGAAACAATTTCGCATGGCGCTGCCGCTGGGGCGCGCGTCCGCCTGCGGCGCGAAGTCGGGGTAGTTTTCGAGTGCAGCGATCTTCGGCGCGCTCCACCGCGCGGCGCTGCACAGCACCACATGACGAAAACGATCGACCTCCGCGTGATCTCGACGTGCACGGCAGTGCTCCTCGCGTCGCCGGCCTTCGCGCAAAACGCCTTCCGGCCTCTGCCTGAAATGCCCGAGTTGCGCGGCTTGGTCGGAGGCGCGGGCGCGGCTTCCTTGTCCGCCGCAGCGCGCACACGCGCGTTGTTCGACGAGATCGACGCAGCGGCCGAAGGTGCGCGCGAACGCACTTTCGTCGAAGTGCGCGCGACCGCGGGCGCGACAGCGGGTGTCGACTTGCAGGGCGGCGGCGAACTCGCGATGCAGTCGGGCGGCTGGCACGCGACGATCGGCACCGCGCTCGCCGAAGATCGCATCGCCGCGCTGTCGCTCGACACGGAAGCGTTTTTCTACGAGCTCGGCGGAGCCAACGGACTCGTCCCCGGCGTGAGTCAGCCGTTCAACGACCTCTATCAAGCGCGCATCGCAGGCATCGTTCGCACGCAGAGCGGCGCAACGCCGGGCTTCTTCGCAGGCTTTCAACTCGCGCTGTGCGGCGAAGACAACGCCGACGCGAAGGACTCGCTCGTCGTCGGAGGCATGGGCGGTCTGCGCTACGACCCGAGCCCCGAACTCGGCCTCGAACTCGGCGTGGCGGCGCTGTCGCGCCTCGAAGACGATCCGTGGTTGTGGCCTTTCATCGGCTTCGATTGGCAAGCGAACGAGCGCGTTTCCTTCCAAGCCAAGGGCACGAGCCTCGAAGGGCGAGTGGCGCTCGACGAGCACTGGAGCGTGTTCGGTCGCGCGGAATATGTGCTGCGGCAATTCCGTCTCAACAGCGACAACCCGCTGCCCAGCGGCGTGTTTCGCGACGAGGAAATCCGCGCCGGCCTCGGTGTAACGCGCACCAGCGACGACGGTTTCCAGTTCGAACTGCTCGGCGGTCTCGACCTGTGGCGCGAGCTTTCGACGCTCGACTCGAACGGCACGAAGATCACCGAGGTCGAAGCGGATCCCGCGCCCTTCGTCGCGCTCTCGCTGACTTTGGCGCTGTGATTCTGCGCGTGTCGCGCGCGGCGTGTCGAGGCAGGATCACGCTTCGGGACGGTCATGCGAAGCGCGGTCGGCGAAGCGCCGCGGGTCCCACTGCGGGGCGAGTGCGGCAGCGCGGGCGGTGATGCGTCGCCAGGCTTCGTCGCGCGGCCAGCCGAGTTTCATGCCTTCGAGGTAGCTCTCGAAACTGCCGCGCACGCCGTCGTATTCGACGAGCGCAATGGCGAGGCGCGCCCACTGATGCTCGATGCGGCGGCGCTTGAGCAGCGCGTGCAGGCGCGGGCGCACGCCGTCGAGATCGAGAAGCACCCACTCGCCGCCGTTCCAAATCATGTTGTGCGCGTGCAGGTCGCCGTGAAACCAGCCGTGGCGATTGAGCGTCGCCATGAACGGCGCGAGCGCGGCGCGACTGCGCGCATCGGTGCTCCAGGCTTGTTGCAGGAGGACGCCGGAGACGAACTCGCACACGAGCAGCGAGCCGCGGCGGCCGCCGTCGAGCGCCGCGAGCGATTGCGGTGTGCGCGCCGGCAGCAACGTGAAGTGCAGGCGTGCAGCGCGCAGCGCCGGGAAGTCGCGCAGGCGATCGCGCAGCGAACGCGGCGGCGCAAAGCGTTTGACGCACAGCGCGCCGATTTGCCAAACGGTGTCGGGTTTCAACACGCGTGCTTGCGGCGGCACCACGCCGCCGAGCCAGGGACCGAGTTGCGCCGCGAGTGAGTCGGGAACTGCGCCCCAACGAACGCCGCGTGCGCCGGCGCATTCGAACGGCGACTCGTTGACCATGAACATGCGCGCTCACCTTGCAGTCGCGACGCGCGCTTGCGCAAGGAACAGCGCTTCGAATGTGAGCACGTCGCGCGCGGAAGTCGAGCGCGTGCGCCACACCGCGCGCAAGCGAAGCGGCCCGAGCGTCAACCGAACTTGAGCTTGCAGCTCGGGCACTTCGTCGCTGTCGGGCCGAAGCTCGCGCCGCACGCAGGGCAGGACGTGCTTTCGGCGTCGAGGTCGATCGGCTGCAACGCGCGCGCTAATGCGGCGCGGTCGACGCCGCGGCCCCAGTGCTCGAACACGATGCGCGCGGCGTGCTGCGCGACATCGGGCGGCACGACGAGGTACATCTTCGGCGTGCACGAGCCGGGGCCGCACGATTCCGGCGGCGCGATGATCTGGGACTCCACGCCTTCGCGGCGCAGCACGTTTTGGACGTCGCGCAGGTGACTCATGTCGCCCTGCTCGACCACGAAGATCTCAGGCTTTGTTTCGCTCACGCGCAGAATCCTAACAGCCGTTCGAAAAACGCACGCGGCGCACTTCGAGCGCCGACCGCACGCGCTCGAGGTTCGGTCGGCCGTCGACACGGCGCGCGCGCATTCGTCGCGCAGTCCCGTCGCCAACTTCCACGTTGGCGGCAGATACGCGTCGCGCATTCACTCGGTGCGTAGCGCGTCGGCTCCGCGCGAAGGCGTCGTAGCTTGGTGAGCGCGCTCATCGTCGTACGATGACGTCGGCGTCCCGACGTCGCCTTCGAGCCGCCGCGGTGTTGCCGCAGTGCGGCGGGCATTGGGGGCTTGCGCGCCGGCACAGGCTCGCTCGCGTGCGCCCCAAGTCGGAGGACATTTTCATTGACACCGCGTTGATAGAAAACGATGTAAGCGGTTTATTGAAAAACGGTTGTGGTGGACACAACGACGGACAACTGACGGGACAAAGATGAGGACATTCGAACGCAGCCATCCGTGGCTCAGCTTCCGCTTGGATCTGACGCACGCGCCCGTGCAGCTCTGGCTGCTCCTCGGAGAGGCGCAATCGAAGGCGCTGCACGTCATCGGCACGCCACTGTTGCCGGCCGTTCTGCAGCAGTTCCACACGCTCGCGTTGGCGAAGGGCGCTCACGCAACGACGGCCATCGAAGGCAACACCCTCACGGAGGAGCAGGTGGGCGCGCACCTGCGCGGCGAACTCAAGCTCCCGCGTTCGCAACAGTACTTGCAGCGCGAACTCGACAACGTCGTCGGTGCTTGCAACGAAATCGGCGCGGCAATCCTCCGTGGCGAACGCGCGCGCTTGTCGGTGACGGACATCTGCGATTTCAACGCGCGCGTTCTCGGAGGACTGTCCGTCGCGAAGGAAGTTGTCGCGGGAAAGGTGCGCGAACATGCGGTCACCGTGGCGCGCTATCCGGGTGCGCCGGCGAAGGACTGTCCGTTTCTCCTGGAGAGGATGTGCGCGTGGCTCAACGGGGAGTTCACAGCGCTTCCCGGATACGAAGTCGCGTTCGGCATCCTCAAGGCGATCGTCGCCCACGTCTACATCGCGTGGATTCATCCCTTCGGCGACGGCAATGGGCGCACGGCGCGACTCGTAGAATTTCAGGTGCTCATCTCGGCAGGCGTGCCGACGACCGCCGCGCACCTGCTCAGTGATCACTACAACAGGACGCACGACGAGTACTACCGCCAGCTCGATCAGGCGCACAAGAGCAAGGGCGATCTGCTTCCGTTCATCGAGTACGCGCTGCGCGGATTCATCGACGGTCTGGTCGAGCAGATCCAACTCCTGCGCCTCCAGCAGCTCGATGTCCATTGGCGGGACTTCGTTCACCACAAATTCCACGATCGGCGTTCCACTTCGGACAAGCGCAAGCGCGATCTCATGCTCGCGCTTTCGCAACGCGCAGGGTTCGTACCCGGCAGCGAAGTGCGCAAGCTCTCGCCCGAAATCGCCGCGATCTACGCCACGGTCTCGGAGAAGACGCTGCGGCGCGACTTGGACGAACTGCGCAAGATGGAACTCGTCGACATGACCAAGGAAGGCGTCCGCGCGCGTCGGGAAATCATGCGCGCATTCATGGCGCGCACAACCCCGAGCGCGCAGCACGAGCCGCCCTCTCGACGCTGACTCTGGAAGCGAATCGAGGCGCTTTGCGTCAAGTTGCCGCCACGCTTTGCGCCGCTCGATACACGCGACGCAAAGTGACCGAAGCCGTGACCCGTTGCAATTGGCGACAGCCTTGCGCCACACGCGCGACGCGAGCAGGAGCCGATGTCGCAGCTCCGGCGGTGGCATCGAGCTGTGACGCGCCGAGCATTGGCGCAACTCAAAGGCGCCGTGTCGTTCAGCCGCGCGCGGCGGCGAGGATCTCGGCGTCGTGCAGCAGGCGCGGCGTGGTTTTGGCGAGAGCGAGCACGCTTTCGACGGCCTTGTCGGTCGGCGCGACGCCGTGCTTTTCGAGGAACCACACGACGTTCGACTTGCCGGACATCGGGCCGATCTTGATCACTTGCTCGAGGCCGACCATGTCGGCGGGGACGCCGGAGTAAACGCGGTTGGCGAGCCAGTGGTCGCCCTTCTTGAAGGCCTTGATCACGGCTGCGGCGTGGACGCCGGTGCCGGTCTCGAAAGCGTCGGAGCCGAAGACGGAATAGTTCGAGGGCAGCGGGACGCCGATCGCTTTGTGCGCGAGGCGCACGTAGTCGCCGAGCATGGAGAGGTCGTTGTCGATCCATCCGAGCAGGCGCAGGTTGACGAGCAAGAGATCCATCTCGCTGTTGCCGGCGCGCTCGCCGACGCCGAGCGCCGTCGCGTGAACGCGCGTCGCGCCGGCTTCGAGTGCGGCGAGCGCGTTGATCAGGCCGAGCCCGCGGTCGCGGTGGCCGTGCCAATCGATGCCGACCTTCGGGTTGGTCTCGGCGACGATTTGCTTCACGAAACCGACGAGCTTGCGCACGCCTTCGGGCGTCGCGTGGCCGCAGGTGTCGCACACGCACACGCGTTGTGCGCCGGCTTCGATCGCCGTCGTGTAGAGCGCGCGCACGTCGTCGGGATGTGCGCGCGTCGTGTCCTCGGTCACGAACATGCACGGCAGGCCGTTCTTGACCGCGAACTCGACGGCGTCCTTGGAGAGCTTGAGCATCGCGCTCATCTCCCAGTTCTCGGCGAACTGACGGATCGGCGAGCTGCCGATGAAGGCGCACACTTCGACGGGCTGGCCGGTCGCTTGCACGACGTCGACCACCGGCGCGATGTCGCCGATCACCGTGCGGCAGGCGACGTTGGCCTTGATGTCGAGCGTCGCCATCTCGCGCACGAGCGTCGTGATGTGCTCCCGCGCGCGCGCGCCCGCACCGGGCAAGCCCACGTCGGCGGTGTCGATGCCGAGCTTGTCCATCAAACGAATCAAGGCGAGCTTGTCGTCGATTTCCGGATCGCGCGCCGAGGGGCTTTGCAATCCGTCGCGCAAGGTCTCGTCGTCGAACATCACGCGTCCGGCGGGCTTGCGCGGCGCGGCGCCGACGGTGTTCCAGTCGTAGATCAGTTGTTCGCGGTCGATGGCGGTCATGGAGTGCTCGCAGACTTCGTCGGAGACGGATTCGCCCCATATCATAGGCGCCGACCATGAGCTTCGAACCCACGGCGTCGCGACCGGTGCACAAGTTCGGCGGCGCGTCCTTGGCCGACGGTGCTTGCATCCGTCGTGTCGGAGCGCTTCTCGCCGAGCGCGCGGCCGAGCGGCCGATCGCCGTGGTCAGCGCGATCGAGGGCGTGACGACGCTGCTCGATCGCTTGGCGCGTGCGGCGGCGCAGGGCGAGGTGGACCTCAATCCAATTCGCGTTCGACATCGCAGCGTGCTGTCCCAACTC
>CAYHRR010000171.1:0-7752 GCA_964358875.1 uncultured Planctomycetaceae bacterium
TCGTCAGCCCTCTGCATGGACCCGAAGCGAGTCTTGCTACCGGACTCGCCGCTCGTCAACCAAGGCTGGTTCACGGACGAGATGGTGTTCGACAACGGTGTGACTCGCTTCTTGCCGGGAACACTGTGTCCGGAAATCGAGAGTTTCGACTTTGACGGTGAGGAGTACGGCAATCCCCGCATCATCGGCGATCAGATCGACATCGGTTTCGACGAAGTGCACATGCTCGTCATGGCGGGGAGCTATGCCAACGATTCGAATGCGCACAACGTCAACACGATGCCCAACGGCGTGCTGCATCCGAGTGCGCCGGCGGGATCGGTGGCGCGCCAGATGATCCTGCCGTCGTTGTTCGCGAATCAGTCGATCAAGATCAACGGGACGATGTCGATCGTGACTCCCGGAGGCACGGTGATTTCGGCCTGGATTCAGCCGCCAGTGACGCTGACGCCGCCGACCGTCGACGCCGCGGCCGTGCGTGACTACCACCTGCGCTACATCTCGCAGAACAACCCGGCGCCGACGCCGACGCAGTGGTTGTTTTCGTTCCCGCCTCCGGCGAATTGGACTCTCGGGACTCACTTGGGTATTCCTGGCAGCCCGCAGTTGCACGCGTTCGTGCATGTGACGCAGATCGACAACGAATGCGCCACAGGTTGCACGCAGTCGTACTTCAACACTCAGGCGTTCGTAGACTTTGGCGCAAGCGGAAAGTACCGCAGCAACCTCCAGGCGGAATTCCGATGAGGGCGCATACGCGGGTGTGCAATGCTGCAGCGTTTTGCAGCCTTCGACTCATGACTGGACTCATTGCATTTGCGCCTGTCACGAGTGCGCAAGAACGAATGTACGCAATCAAGAATCCTGGACTCTGGGATCTAGACCCGACGACCGGTGCGGGACTTGGGTGGAAGCTGACGACGCCGAACGCCGGTGTCACTACAGCGTTTACGTCAACCGGTGGCCGGCTCATCAACTTGGGGGCCGTTGGCTCTCCCACTGGTCTCCAGGTGCTTTCAATCAACCCTGCCGACGCGTCCATCACGGTGCATGGGTCAATCGGGAACTGGTGGGGGGCGATCATCGAAACGCACCCGGTATCCGAAGTCGTCTACTTCATTGGCGACAACCCTAGGCGGCTCGCGACGCTGGACTTAGCAACGGGTCAACGCACTGACATTGCCGCACTCACCGGAGCACCTACGGGAGCGCCGACTGCAATGGCAATTCGGAGCGACGGCGCTGCCTTTGTCGTCCTCAGCACGAAGTACTTGGCAAGTCTTGAATTGTCGACCGGCGTGCTCACACCGCTGGGACAGATCCAAGGTCCGATGCCGTTGGTTTCGCTAGGGCTCTACGAAGACGCTGCCTTCGATCGCTTCGGCCAGTTGTGGGCGGAGTACTACGTCGGAAGCACCGGAGGCGCGAGCGCATTCGCCTACAACGGCCTCTACAAGATCGACACCACGACCTTCACCGCCGTACGTATGCAGGCTTTCAACGAACGCTTCGAGATCGCCTTCGCGCCCGACTGCACCTGCTCGACCTACTGCACCGGCAAGGTCAACGGCGCCGGTTGCATTCCGACCATCGATCGCGACGGACTGCCCAGTCCGACCGCGCAACTTGGTTTCGAAATCACGGGCACCAACGTCGTCAACGCGACAGCCGGAACGCTCGCGTGGGGTGTCGCCGGCCGCGTCGCCAATCCGTTCCACAGCGGCACTTGGTGCGTGCGCTCTCCGATGAAGCGCACACCGTTGCAGCAGAGTGGCGGCTCCGCCACGCCGATCGTCGACTGCTCCGGCGCATGGACGCTCGACTTCAACACCTACATGCAGTCGACCGGGACCCTGCCCGTAGGGACGACGATCGACTGTCAGTGGTACGGCCGCGACCCGAGCCTGCCGCCGCCCCACAACGTGCAACTTTCGAACGCGCTCGAATTCGTGTTGATGCCCTAGTTTTCACCGCTCGCGCAACAACGCGCACGGCGTGAAACGCTCTCTCGCTCCGTCGCGTGAGGCGATGTCGGGCGACTCCGCGAGCTTGCGCGACGCTTCGACGATGATCTTCGCGCCGCGCGCGTCGACGTAGCGCATCACGCCGCCGAGGAACGGGGGGAAGCCCATGCCGAAGACGGTCGCGAGATCGAGCTCCGCTGCGCTCGCGACAACCTTCTCTTCGAGGCACAGCGCTGCTTCGTTGACGAGCGCGAGCACCAAGCGATCGCGCAACACTTCGTCCGCGATCTGCAATCGCGTTGCTGCCGGCTTCGCGATCTCGATCACCTGTCCGTTGAGCGCGCCGCGCTTCGGCCGACCGGTGCGCGCGTCCTTCGAGTACACGAAAAAGCCCGCGCCGCTCTTCTTGCCCTTCAAGCCCGCGAGCACGAAGCGACCGACGGAACGGCTCGACTTCATGCGTTCGCCGTAGGCCGCTTCGAGCGCTTGCGCTGCGTGCGCCGCTATGTCGAGGCCGACTTCGTCGAGCAACTCCAGCGGTCCCATCGGCAATCCGAAATCGAGCGCCGCGCGCTCGATGCGCAGCGGATCGACGCCCGCGTCGAACAATCGCACGGCTTCGTCGAGGTACGGACCGAGCACGCGGTTGACCAAGAATCCGGCGACGTCGCGCACGACGACCGGCGTCTTGCCGAGCTTGAGCGCGAGCTTGGCCGTCGTCGCGACCGTCGTGTCGTTCGTCGCCGTACCGCGCACGATTTCGACCAGCGGCATCATGTGCACCGGGTTGAAAAAGTGCATGCCGACGACGCGTTCGGGATGCGGCACCGTCGCGGCGATCGCGTCGACCGACAGCGACGAAGTGTTCGTGGCGAGCACCGCGTCAGGTGCGACTTGCGCGGCGAGCGCGGCGAAAACCGAGCGCTTGACGTCGAGCCGTTCGGCGACGGCTTCGATGACGAACTCGCATCCGCCGAAGCCGGCGATCTCGCTCGACACGCCGAGGCGGTCGACGGCCGCGCGCGCTTCGTGCGGCTGAAGGTGGCGCTTGGCGAGACTCTTCGCGACGCGCTTGGAGTGTTCGAGCAACGCCGCGTCGAGCGCCGGCCGCGCGAGGTCCGCCAAGCGCGACGACGTGCCCTTTTCCGCGAGCAATCCGGCGATCGCGCCGCCCATGACGCCGGCGCCGATCACGCCCGCGCGCTCGATCGTCCGCGCTTCGCCGCCGTCGCCCAGCTTCGCGAGCTTCTTGGCGTCCTCCGAACCACGGAACAGCGCGATCAAGCTCTTGCACACCGGCGACACCGCGAGTTCGCCGAGCGCGCGCGCCTCGCGTTCGAAACCTGCGCCGAGCGAAGTCGACGGCGCTCGCAGCACGAGTTCGAGCGCACGCTCCGGCCCCGGATAGCGACCCTTGGTTTGCGCGCGCAGGTTCTTGCGCGCCATGGTCCCGATCACGCCGAGCGCGAGCGGATTGCAATCGATCAACACGCCCCACGCGCCGCGCGAACGCCGCGCGCACGGCATGCGTCGCAGCGCGATCTCGCTCGCGATGCGCACGAGGTTCTCCGGCGCGCACAGGCGATCGACGAGGCCGTACTTCAACGCTTCGCGAGCGACGTACAGCTTGCCCGCGAGGATTGCTGCGAGCGCCGTCGGAACTCCGACGCGGCGCGGCAAGCGTTGGCAGCCGCCCCAGCCCGGCAGGATGCCCAGCTTCGTCTCGGGCAAACCGATGCGCGACGACGGATGCTCCGCAAGCACGATGCGATCACACGCGAGCGAGATTTCGAACGCGCCGCCGGGAACCGCGCCGCCGACTGCGGCGACTTTGTAGGCGGCGAGCATCGCCAGGCGTTGGAACAGCGCTTGGCCGAAACTGGCGAGAGCCGTCGCGAGTTCCGCGCTGCCGAGCGCTTCGATCGCGTCGATGTCGGCACCGGCGACGAAGGTCGTCGGCGCGCGACCGGTCACGACGAGTCCGGTCAGTTTCTGATCGCGTTCGAGCTCACCGAGCGCGAGCTCGAGATCGCGCATCAACGCACGATCGAACACCGGCATCTTGCGGTGCGGCGGATCGAGCACGAGCACGGCGAGGCCCGGCTCGGGACGTTCGATGCGCACGCACGCGCCCGGCGGAGGCTCGTTCGGCGGCGCGGCCATGCGGTCGAGAATGCTCATGACATGCGCTCCAAAATCACCGCACCGCCCTGGCCGCCGCCGATGCACAAGGTCGCGAGCCCGAGCTCGCAATCGCGGATGCGCAGCTCGTGCGCGACGGTCATCAGCAAGCGCACGCCCGTCGCTCCAACCGGATGTCCGAGCGCGATCGCGCCGCCGTTGATGTTCGTGCGCGCGGGATCGAGTTCGCCGAGCGCGCTCGCGCGACCGAGCTTCTCGCGCGCGAAGGAGTCGCTCGCGGCGGCCTTGCCGCACGCGAGCGCTTGGTGCGCGAAGGCCTCGTTGATTTCGATCACGCCGATGTCCTTCAGCGTGCAGCGCGCTGCATCGAGCGCTTTGGCCGTCGCGTACACGGGCCCGAGGCCCATGCGCGCCGGATCGAGACCGGCCCACGCGAACGAACGCACGCGCGCGAGCGGTTGCAGGCCGAGTTCCGCGGCGCGCGCTTCGCTTGCGACGAGCATCGCGCCGGCGCCGTCGGTGACTTGCGAACTGTTGCCGACCGTGACCACGCCGTCGGGCTTCTCGAAGTAGGGCTTCAATTTCTTGAGCGCGTCCATCGACTGGCCTTCGCGAATGCCGTCGTCGGCCTGCACGCTCGCCGCGCCCGCGCGCGCGTTCGACGGCATCACGCCGACGATCTCGCGCGCGAATCGGCCCGCAGCGCGCGCGGCCTCCGCGCGTTGATGGCTCAGCAACGCGTAGGCGTCGCCTTGCTCGCGCGTGATGCCGAACTCGCGCGCGAGGATCTCGGCCGTGCGGCCCATGATCAAGTTGCAGGTCGGATCGGTGAGCCCCTCGAGGATCGCGATGCGCGGTTTGAGGAAGCGCGGGCGGAAGCTCGCGAGCACGCCGAGACGCGCGCCGAGCGTGCGCGCGCGCGACAGGCGCTCGAACAAAGCAGTCATTTCGCGGCCGAAAACCAGCGGATAGGCGCTCATCACTTCGACGCCGCCGCACAGGTACAACGATCCGCGACCGGCTTCGATGCGCACCGCCGCGTTGGTTACCGCTTCGATGCCGCTGGCACAGTTGCGCGCGACGGTGAAGGCGGGCACGTGCTCAGGGACGCCGGCGCGCAGCGCGACGACGCGGGCGATGTTGACTTGATCGTGCGGGGGTCCGACCGAACCGATGATCACCTCGTCGATCAGGCCCGGGGCGATGCCGCTGCGCGCCAAGGTTTCCCGTGCGACGAGCGCGCCGAGCCGGCCGGCGTCCTCCGCGCGCAACGCGCCGCCCGCCTTGCACCAGGGTGTTCGCCAAGGAGCTGCGAGGACGACGCTGCGACGCGGATCTTGGCTCATGCGGTTCACTTCGGCCTGCGATCGACGAGACGCTTTTCCTTGAGCGCGCTCTCCATGCCGAGCGCCTCGATCATTTCGTCGAGCGAGCACAGCGTGATCTTGTTCGGCGCGACCTCGGTCGCGCGCAGGAACTCGCTCGCGATCTCGCGCTGCAAGCGCGCGACGTCGGCGTCCTTGCGCGGCGCGAGCTTCACTTCGAGCTCGTCGAGCTCGAGCGGATCGTCGTTGCGCTTCGACACCACGACCTGCCATTCCTCGATGTCGCGCATCGACGACAGCACCGTGCCCATGTTCGCCAAATCGACCAGCGTGCCCTTGATCTTGGTCAAGTTGAGCGCGTGCGTTTCGCTCGCGCGGCGCAGCTCCGAACTGATGCGCGGCAAGGTGCGACCGCAGTGCGGACACACGGCCCAAGTCATGCCGCCGACGACGATGTCGCCGGTGCGGTAGCGCACGACGCAGGTGCCGTGGCCGCTGATGCCGGTGTAGACGAGCTCGCCGTCGTGGCCTTCGGGCAGCACCGCGCCGCTCGCGGGATCGATGACTTCGAAAACGCCGAGGTCCGGCTGCAGGTGGTAGCCCGACGAGGCGTTGTCGCGCGTCGGGCACTCGCCCCAAGCCATGCGCGCTTCGGTGAAGCCGTAAGTGCCGACGATGTGCACGTTCTTCGCGCCGCCGCGCTGCAGGCACTCGAGCATTTTCTCCTTCAGGCCCGGCGGCACTTTCTCCGCGCCGAGCACGACCGTGCGGATGTTCGTGAAGTTGACGTCGAGCTCGTTGCCGCGCCGCAACAGGTGATAGGTGAAGCCCGGCGTGCCGACGATCGCGGTCGGCGCGAGGCGCTCGAACAAGCGCAGGCTGCCGTCGGTGCCCATCACCTTGCCGCCGCCGGACGGCACGATCATGCGCCCCGTTTTAAAGCCGCCGAGCGTCACCGCCCAGAAGGCGAGGTGCGGCGCGAAGGGAAAGAGATTGATGACGCGTTCGTCGGGCGCGACGACATCGACGATGTCGAACATGCGCGCGATCGCGTCGCCGAGCACGTCGAGATCGTGCGGCGTGTAGGCGAATCCGACGGGCTCGCTCGAACGGCCCGTGGTGAAGGTCAGGAAGTTCGGCGTGTAGGCGTAGCGCACGAGTTCGCGCGCGCGCGCGCCGCCGAGCACGAGCGCGAGCTTGCGCGCGAAGGGCCACGACTCGCGGATGCGGCCGGGGTTGGGGCGCAGCACGAAATCGAAGCGTGTGTCGGGCGCGCTTTGAACGCGCAGCAAGTCCTGTTTCGTCGTCAGCGGGAGGCGCGCGAGGTCGGCGACGCTGCGGATGTGGCGCGGCGCGACGCCCGCGGCATCGAACAGCTTTCGATAGTGCGCCGAGAACGGGTACAGCTCTTCGCGCACGTAGCGCGCGAGCAAGGCGTTCTGCAACGCGCGCAGGTCGCGGGCGGGGACGCGGCTCAGACTCTTCCAATCGCGCGGTGCGGCCACGGTCGAACAAGCTGCGGATCGGCGCGACGCTTCTCAAGAGTGCGGATCGAGCGGAATGCGAGCGCTGCCGACGCACGCGCGGTTTTTCGACCTTCACCTGCAACCGCAACGCGCGTGCGGAGTCATCGGTTGTGCGCGACGCGGGCAACGAAACTCGCAGCGCTGTTCGACGGACCGAGGGAGACACGGAGGACGAGTCATGAGAATCAAACGGTGGACGATGGCTTCGACGGTGTTCGCGCTGGCGGCGGTGCTCGCGCCGCTCGTGCTGCGCGAGACGGCGGCGGCGGGACAGGGCGGGACGGCCTTGCCCGCGTGCGTGCCGGAAGGCGAGTGCCGCTACTACTGGGTGTGCCGACCGGAACTCGGGCAACCCGGTGATCCGGCGGACGCCGAGTGGCTCGGCGGCACGGGCAAGCCGCGCGGCTACGAAGCCGATCCGTGGCACGACGATCCGCTCGGCCTGTGCAGCGGCGGCGACCCGGCCTTCATCGAGGTCTGCAACCAAGGCGGCGTGCTGTCGGGGCCTCACGGCACGACGTTGAACGGCGGGGGCGAAGGCGACTGCGCCGAAGTCAAGTTCTGCTGGACCTACAAGTACGTCGAGACGATTTCGACGGGCGGCACGACCGGCTTCTCGGGCGGCGTGAGCCAACCCGGCGGCGGTGGATCGGTCGGTGCGACGGGCTCGAGCACCGTCACCGTCACGCGCCACATCGTCAGGTTCGGAACGAAGTGCTCCGGCGAATTCCAGGTGTGCCCGTGCTGAGCGCGCGAGGGAGGTTGTGGCTGTCCGCGGCGGCGCTGGTCGTGGGG
>CAYHRR010000172.1:0-7742 GCA_964358875.1 uncultured Planctomycetaceae bacterium
ATCCGCGGCACGACGGCGGTGCTGACTCGGCCGCGCGAGATCGACATCGCGCGCATCGAGATCATCGCCGCGCGCAAGACCACGAAGTAGGGGGCGCGTCCAGCCATGTGGCGCGCCATCGTCGACTTCTTTCGACGCATCGCGGCACTCGGTCCGTCGGCGCCGCTGTGCGATTCGTGCAAGTGGGACTACGGTTCCGTGTGCAAGCGTCGCGAGCGTCCGAACGCGATGAAGTGCCCCGACTACACGCGGCGCTGAAACTCGGCGGCGACGCCGACCTGTCTCAAACGCGTTCGGCCTGAGGCAGCCACGCGCGGCGCACTGCGGCGAGATCGCCACGCGCGATGCCGGCGCGGATCTCCTCCATCAAGCGGTGGAACCAACGGATGTTGTGGTGCGTGAGCAGGATCGCGCCGAGCATCTCGTTCGACTTGGCGAGGTGCCGCAAGTAGCCGCGCGAATAGCCGCCCAGGCACGTCGGGCAATCGCAACGCGCATCGAGGGGGCGCGCATCGCGCGCGAACTGTGCGTTGCGCAAGTTGAGCGGACCCTCGGAGGTGAAGGCCTGACTGGTGCGTCCGTGACGCGTCGGTGTGACGCAGTCGAACAGGTCGATGCCGCGTTCGATCGCGTCGAAGAAATCGCGCGGAGTCCCGACGCCCATCAGGTAGCGCGGGCGATCCTCGGGAAGGCGCGGCGCGGCGGCGTCGATCGCTTCGAGGACCTGCTCGCGCGACTCACCGACGCTGACGCCGCCGATCGCGTAGCCGACGAGGTCGTGCGCGCACACGGCTTCGACGGAGCGCGCGCGCAAGTCGGGAAACGCGCCGCCTTGAACGATGCCGAACAGCGCTTGGCCGCGTTCCTCGCCGCCGAGCTCGCGGTGGCGCCGCACGCAGCGCTCGAGCCAGCGGTGCGTTCTTTCGGTCGCGCTCTCGACCCCTGCACGATCGGAGGGCACGGACGGACAATGGTCGAAAGCCATGGCCACGTCGGCGCCGAGCGCGGCCTCGATGTCGATCACGCGCTCGGGCGTGAATCGAATGGTCGCGCCGTCGATCACCGACTTGAAGGTCGCGCCGTCGTCGTCGACGACGCGCAGGTCCTCGAGGCTGAACACTTGGTAGCCGCCGGAATCCGTGAGGATCGGGCCGTCCCAACGCATGAAACCGTGCAAGCCGCCGAGCTCGCGGATCAGCTCCTCGCCGGGCCGCAGATGGCAGTGATAGGTGTTGGCGAGCAGCATCGTCGTGCCGAGTTCGGCGAGGTCGCGCACGGTGCAGCCCTTCACCGTCGCCTTCGTTCCGACCGGCATGAAGGCCGGCGTGCTCACCGATCCGTGCGGCGTCGAAAACACTCCGCTGCGCGCGCGGCTCGTCGCGTCGCGCGCCGTAACTTCGAAGCCGAAACCGTGGCGGTTCACGACGCGCGCCTCAGCGGAAATCGGCGCATGTCGCGCCGCGGTAGTAATGGGCCAGGATCTGTTCGGCACTCCAACCGGCTTGCGCGTAGGCGCACGCGCCGACTTGGCACAAACCGACGCCGTGGCCGCGACCGCGACCTTCGAAAAGCAGGCCGTTGTCGATGCGCTCGCCGGTGTGCGGCCAAGTGTTCACGATCATCGAACCGGGCAGCTTGTCGGCGCCGAGCGCGCGGCGCAGCTCCTCGAAGCGCAGGCGTTTCGAGCTGGAATCGCCGCTGATTTCGAGCTCGAGCCAACGTCCGGCGTCGTCACTGCGAAGTACGTCGAGGCGCACGATGTGCCGACCGAGCTTCCAGCGCAGTGCGAGTTCGTCGAGTGCCGCTCGCGCTGCGCTCCAACGCCAAGGCGTGACACTGCCGGCCTCGCGCGCGCCGCCGAGCGTGCCGCTGCACGGAGCGCACACCGCGCTCGCGAGGCACGCGTCAGCGCTCTCGAGAAACACCTCGCGGCCGTCGCATGTCGCGCCGCCGCAAGCGGCGTGGAAACGCGCATCGACGACGTGTTCGCCGTCGATCAACACGACGCCGCGTGTGCTCTCGACCGCGCGTCGCAGATCGCGGACGAGTCCCTGTTCGCGCGCATTGCGGGCTCGGAAAACGCCGCGATAGGCCTGATCGCGCACGTCGTCGAACAAGAACGGACTAGCGTGCGTTCGGCCGCGCTGGTCGAGCGCGCACACCGCGTAGCTGCGTGCGGCGACGGCTTGTGCACGCAACGCCTCGAACGGCGTCGACCACAGCGCGACTTCGCTTGCGACGACGCCCTCGATGTAGTCCTCGAGTTCGACACGATTGACGACGAGCAAACCGCCGCTCGGGTTGGCGCGCACGCGCAGTTCACCGCGATAGCAGCGCTCTCCGAGCGACAACACGGCGTCGTTGCGCGCGCGCAGCACGATTTCGTCGCGCGCCGCGCCTCCGTCGAGCGTGACACGCGCGCCGCGTCGCTCGACACGCGCGCCGGCGGTGTTCACGCCCGCGATCTCGAGCGCGTCCGCATTCTCGTGAAGTGTCAGCCGGACGTCGACGTTGCCGCGCGCGCGTCGAACGGTCGCCGAACTCGACCTGTCGCTCGTCGCAGCACCTTCGACCGCGACCGCGCCGCGCGTGGGATTCGACACGCAGCTCGTCAACGCGTGCGCCGTGCCGAGCAGCACGACGGCAGCCCGCAACGTCGCGCTCACGAGATCGTTCCGACGTCCGCGCGCGGAGCAGTTTCCACGCCGATCGCGGCGCATCCTGCGCGCGTGATCATGCGTCCGCGGCTGGTGCGTTCGAGGAATCCGCAGCGCAACAAGTGCGGCTCGAACACGTCTTCGATCGTGTCTTCGGCTTCACCGACTGCCGCCGCGATCGTCTTGAGGCCGAGCGCTTTGTTCACGTTGCGCGCCAAGCACTGCAGGATGCGCCGATCGAGTTCCTCGAGCCCGAATTGATCGATGCCCAGGCGCCGCAACGCGTCGAGTGCCAACGCGCATTCGACGCGCGTTGCACCGCCGATCTGCGCGAGGTCGCGGACGCGGCGCAGGAACCGATTGGCCACACGCGGAGTTCCACGACTGCGCTCCGCGATGACCTGCGCAGCTTCGCCTGCGATCGCGACGCCGAGGATGCGCGCGGAGCGTTCGACGATCGCGACGAGATCGGAGTCCGGATAGGGGACGAGGCGCTCCAACAGACCGAAACGACCGCGAAACGGCGCGGAAAGCAGGCCTTCGCGCGTCGTCGCTCCGACGAGCACGAAGCGCTCCAACTTCAAATGTAGGGCGCGTGCGTTGGGACCTTGATCGAGCGTCAGGTCGACCGCGTAGTCTTCCATCGCGGAGTACAGGTACTCCTCGACGGCAGGCGGAACGCGGTGCACCTCGTCGATGAACAGCACGTCGCCGCGCTTCAACTTGGTGAGGATGCCGACGAGGTCGCGGGCGCGCTCGAGCGCCGGACCCGTGGTCGTGTGCAGGGTCGTGCCCAGTTCGATCGAGATCAGCCGAGCGAGGCTCGTCTTGCCGAGCCCCGGCGGCCCCGAGAGCAGCACGTGGTCGGGAGATTCGCTGCGCTCTTGCGCGGCACGAATCGCGACGCGCAAGTTGTCGACGCTTTGGCGCTGCCCGACGAATTCGTCGAAGCGTTGCGGGCGCAGCGAATTCTCGAACTCAGCCTCCGGAACGGCATCGCTCGGGCCGAGCAGCGCGCCGAGCAATTCAGAGTGAAAGACCGAGGGCGCCGGCTCCGAGTTGCTTGCATCGCCCGTCATGGGGCACAGCGTAACAGCGCTGCCTCGAACTCCGCGTTGCCGCGATGCGTCCATAGCGCTCGCGCGCAACACGCACTCACGGCACTCGTCGAATAGTGCGCGGCGAAAGGCGAGTGGTGAGGTCGGTCCAACGCAAAGTTCTCGAGCCTCGCGCGGTCCTCGAGCCTCGCGCGCTCTCGGCGCTGTCGGACATTCGGTGTGCATGGGACGATCGCTCGAACGGCGGTTCGGGCCTGCGGCGTCGTCGCGTTCCGGCTGAGCCGGGCGTGCGCCCGAGCGGTGACGATCGGGCGAGGAATTCGGCCGGTTCCGTGCACTCGAGTCGTCGCAGCGACCTAGGTCGCGACGCACGGCGCGGCGCGTGGCAGCTCGGGAAGCGCTCGCTATCGCACACATCGCAGGTCGGCCGCACAACGCGCGCGCGCCTCGAAGAAGATCCGAGAAGGCTCGGTTGCAAAGCAAACACTGCGGCGTAAGACTCTGCCGCTTCGCGAGTTGGATCCTCGGATCCCGCGCGTGCCCCGCTCTTGTCCGCCGCGGACGCAGTGCTGGGCACGCGCGTTGTGAAGACGCAGCTTGGGTCGCCTCCAGACTTCGTGGCAAGGATCACGTTCCTCGCGCGGAGCTCTTCGGACGCTCGCAGCGTCCGCAGGGTCTCGCGAAGAAACCCCGCGCGTTCAGCGTGGTCCGTCACTAGACTTGGCGCCCCGATCGTCCGAGCGGCCACCCCCCGGTACCTTTCAGAGAAAACGAGCAAATACTCCCCATGAACAGACGGCTGGCATGGACTTTGGCGGCGACCCCCGCACTTCTACTGACGTCGTGCGGTGGCGGAGCCACGGCAGGCGCGGGCGCTGCAGCACAGATGAACTTGATCGAAGTCTCCAACGGCTTCGGTCTGATGCTGCCCTATCAGGTGCACAAAGCGGATTCGAACGGCTTGCCGACCCAGGCATTGGTCGCGATCCGCAACGTGAACGATCTGTACACCAACGTCGGCCCGCAGAATCCGGTGCTGCCGGTGACCGAGTGGCCGGTGACGTTGACCTTGCCCAACGGCGAGGCCGGCAATCACTTCATCTACGCCGAGTTCGCTCAGCCGATCGACGTGGACTCGGCGCTCGATCCTTCACCTGCGGGGCAGGCGAACTCCGGACTCGTCGGCCCGATCACCGTGCTCGCGATCGACCCCGCTACGGGCCAATCGGCGCCGGTGCGCGGTCGCGCGTTCATCGGTGGCAAGACCTACGCCGGTTTGGCTTCGAGTGCGTCGGGTTCGCCGCGCTTGCCGTTCAAGCAGTGGATCGGTCTCGATGTCGCGGGCAAGCCGATTGCGCTGCCCGTGGACCTCGACGAGAACGTCGCCACGGCCTCGACGCTGCCGGGTGTCGGCTTCCCGGGGACCGAGAGCGTGTCGAACTTCCAGGGTTCGTCAAAACTGGTCGGCGAAAACACCTTCGTGTTCATCGTCGACACCGACGGCGACTTGTCGACACACGAAGCGTTCCCGACCAACCGTCAGATTCGGTTGCGCGCAACGACCGCGCTCGGCGCTGCCAACGGCAATCTGCTGCTGCACCAAGTCGTCGCCAGCTCGACCGTCGGCAGCGACGTGATCTCGCCTGAAATCGCCACGACGCCGCCGCCCAACGCGATTCCGCTGACCTCGCCCAGCTTTGGTGACACCGACGTCGATCCGTTGACGCGCATCACGCTCGAGTTCAGTGAACCGATCCAACCGACGACGCTGGGTTCGTGGCCGACGGTCAGTCCGCCGGTCGTCAGCCCTGCGATCACGCTGAAGTTCGGCCCGGCCAACCAGCAGACTCAGGTGCCGTTCGTCATCGCACCGCTGTCGGTGTTCGATTTCTCCAAGTGGGAGCTGACGCCGACCTTTGCCTTCCCCGGCAACGGCCCCGCTTCGCAAGCGTGCGGCACGTTCAACCGCGTGACCCTCACGGTTGTTCCCTCGCAGGTCCAGGACCTCGCCGGGGTCGTCAATGCGCAGTCGGCGAGCACCGAGTTCACGACCGGCGAGGGTCCGGGCCTCGTCAACGCGCCCGTCGTCCCCGACGTCATCTACGTCGGCCGCGTCGGCGCGACTCCGGGTCTGTCGGTCATCGACCTCAACGGCTTCGGTCAAGGCACGGGCGACCCGCGTTTCGACACGACCTACAACACCTTCCCCAAGGGCTATTCCAACTTCCCCAACAACCCGAACCTGATCCAGTACGGGCCGACGATGTACCCGCCGTTGTTCCCCGGTACCTGCACCGTGGACGGTGGTTCGGCGGGCACGTACACGCTGACGCGCGACTCGTCGCTCGAAGACTTGTTGTTGCGTTCGCCGGTGATCACATCAGTGGGCGAGATCTCGGTCGGCCAATCGCTGGACCTCGTCTACCACAACGGCAAGGACTCGACCGGCTGCCGCTTCGCCGGCGGGAACTTCTGCTCCATCAACGGTAAGAAGGTCATCACGACGGCCTTCCAACCCGGGCAGACGCTCGGACCGCCGGTCGGCAACCAAGCGCCTGCGGCCCTGGTCCCCGGTGGTGCGAATCCGGTGTCCTTCGCACCGCACCCCAATCCGCCGGCCCTGCGCTTCCCGCCCTTGTGCCTGCAGCCCTTCATCGGAGGCGAAGAGCCGACCTCGATCTTCACCGTGACGCCGATCCCCAACGGTGGACTCGGCCTGGGCAACCTGCTCGTCCCCGGACAAGCGTTGCGCCGCTTCAACGATCCGCCGACCGGCATCTTGGCGCAGTTCCAGAACGCCTACTTCGCGGGTCCGGACCGCGTCACTTTGACGAGCTCGGGCGCCTGCTTCGAATACCAATACCGTCAGCAGATCGGGCACTTCCTCTACATGCTCGACCGCGCGCGGCGCGAAGTCGTCGTTCTGAACTCCAACCGCATGACGGTGCTCGACCGCATCCCCTGCGCGGACCCCACCGACATCTCGATGGGACCCAACCTCGACTACATCGCGGTTTCGAACCAAAACGCGGACACGGTGACGTTCATCGACATCGATCCGGCATCGTCGACGTTCCACCAAGTCGTCAAGGTGACGCCGGTCGGGCGCGGCCCGCGCGGCATCGAATGGGATCCGGGCAACGAGGACATCCTCGTTTGCAACGAAGAGGAGAGCACGCTCTCGATCATCTCCGCCTTCACGTTCAACGTGCGCAAGACGGTCTCGAGCCACCTCAATCGGCCCTTCGACGTGGTGATCTCGCAGCGTCAAACCGGCTTCGGCTTCGGACGCGGCGTGTACTTCGGTTGGGTGCTGAACCGCAACGGGGACGTGACCATCTTCGAATCGGGTCCCTCGGGCGTGAACGGCTGGGGCTACGACAACACGATCGGTGTTGCCTCGTTCCAGTTCGTCAACCCCAAGAAGATCGCGATCAACCTCGACTACCTCCCCGGCTCGGTTTGGGTGGTGCACGAGAATCCGCTGAACGCGGCCGGCCAAGAGACCGGCGAAGTCGGCGGTGCCGTGACGCGCGTGGACATCGACAGCGCCGGCTTCGGCGTGCAGCCCCTCGGCGGTCTGTTCAGCTTCGTCAATCCGCAGTTCCGAGACATGTCCCTCAAGGTGCGTGTTTCCATCGGACCCGGCCAATTGACGGGGGTTCCGGTCGACATCGTGTTCGACGAACTCAACAACCTCGGCGCGATGTCGAACCTGCAGAGCTCCTACGGCGTCGGCACGCCGATCCTGATCAACGGCAAGTCGACCGTGCGCCCGTCGGGCATCGGCGTTCCGACCGTCTATCCGGACTTCATGTTCGTCGCCGTGCCGAACTCCAGCGAAGGGCCGGGCGTCGTCGACGTCATCGACCTGAGCTCGGGATTCTCGCGCGTCGACACGGACTACTACACCAACGGCGTGCAATCGATTCCCTGCGCGGGCGCACGCTTCTTGGGCTCCTACTACCGCCGCTAGTCGCCTTCGATCGTTCGATCGATTCGACCGGCTCCGGATCACAAGCGGCCG